>JALSOD010000143.1 GCA_026986655.1 Caldifarciminota bacterium
CAGGGGGATTGAAAATAAGCGGTAGTCATCCCCCTTAATCCCCCTTCTTGCGAAGGGGGATCCTCGTCTCACAAAATCCCCCGTGGAGAAGGGGGATTTTCGTCTCCCACAATCCCCCTTGGAGAGGGGGATCATCGTCCCTCACAATCCGGGGGGACTTTGGTCTCCAACAATCCCCATTGAGAAGGAGGGATTGAAATTTAACCGGTAGTTCAATCGCAGGGCAATAAACTTTATATTTTTAAAATGGGAACAGATCTCGTGGAACAGGCTTATAAATTCCTCGTTGAAAAAAATCGCCCTGAAAAAGCTCTTGAAATTCTCCAAAAACTCGATCATCCGGAAAATTTTCCAGAGGCCCTGATGATTTTAACTCATGCCAACAGGTTACTTTCCCATTTCGA
The DNA here is from genome assembly GCA_026986655.1 of Caldifarciminota bacterium. Taxonomy (GTDB): domain Bacteria; phylum Hydrothermota; class Hydrothermia; order B15-G9; family WFZT01; genus WFZT01. The sequence goes on from JALSOD010000143.1 coordinate 405, forward strand.
TGAAGCAGAATATTTCGCAAAACTCCTCATGCAATACCCGGAATGGCAACCTCATGCCCAATGGTCACTTGGAAGTATAAACGCAAGGATGGGCAATTTAGAAACCGCTCTTGATCTTTTAAATAAGGCAAAGGATGGACTAACAGGCACGCGATATTATCCATCTGTGTTACTGGATATAGGCACCACCAACTGGCTTATGGGCAACGAAGATGAGGCGTATAAGGTTCTTACGACAAGTGCAAAGTACGCGAAAAAACTCGGAAATTTTCCTCTTTTATCCGCCATCCTCGGTAACCTCTCGGTTATTACATGGAACCTTGATAAGTATAGAGAATCATTTGAATATGCCCACAATTCTCTTGAAATTGCAAAGAGGTATGGCTGGAAACACTCTATGTGTCACATCCTCTCCAATCTACTCGTACACTACGGGGATGTAAATGATATAAAAATGAGTCGTAAGATGTTTGAAGATGCACTGAGGGAAAATTGTGATGCCATACCGGATGTAAAAATCCATCTTTACATGGGTTACGCACTGTCTGAAATTAGAGCGGGTAACATCTCAGCTGCGTTAAATTCTCTGGCAAAGATTGAGAATGATGCCCTCGTGATAGAAGACAGGCGTCTCGCAGCAGAATTTTATATGCTAAAAGCATCAATCTCTTTTAAACTCAAAAATTACAGAAAGGCGCTGGATGAGTTAGAGAAAGTCACAGAGAGATGGGATGTTGAGGGGGCAGGAGTTCAGGAGTCCGCATTACTTTTAAAAAACCTTACGCTCGCAAGATTGGGTAGAAAGCATGATGAAATATCCCCGGACTCAGTTGTGTTGGCAGATTCAAATTACTACTTACCCATAGTTATAAAATACTTTTACGATAAAGGGGATTTTGAGAACTCACTCAGACTGTGTAAAATCATGGCAGAGGAGCGTAACATTTTCATGGGAGATTTACTCATGTTCTGGGACGAGATAGAGCCGTTGATTCCAGAATGTCTTGAAGAAGCTGACACTGAACTTTTAAAATTTTTTCTTACTACAGGCAAAGAACATATCGTAGAGGAATTACTTTCAAAAATTGAGCCCGAAAAATTAATAGAAATTCTCCCGGATATTGACTTTCCCCCTCAAACCTTTTCATTGATCATAAACCGAATACCTGAATCATACAAAAATCAACGGGATGAAATCAGGGAAATTTATAAAGTTTCTCACTCTATAAGAATCAATACACTCGGGAATTTTGAACTCTGGATAGGGGATCACAAAATACCTGATACCGGATGGCGAAGACCATTTGCCCTCGATGTACTCAAATTCTTTGTCACTCTCAGGAACAGATGGCTCGAGCGGGACTACATTTACGAAAGTTTGTGGCCGGAAGAGTCTCCCGAATCTTCCGCATCAAAGCTCAGGGTTTACCTGAACTACATACGGAAGACCATCGAGCCCTGGAAATTGAAGAATGAAAAATCGGATCTGATAGTCTGGAAAGGGGGATCTTATGGCTTTTTTACAGGCCAGACTATTTTTGTAGATGCGGACGAATTTGAAGAAATATCAAAAAGGGGAATTGAACTTTACAATCGAGGTAAGGAAGATGAGGCGATCTCTGTTATAGAAAAGGCTCTCGACATCTACAGGGGACCTTACATGGTGGACGAGAGGTATAAAAGCTGGATCGAGATGGAAAGGGTTAGACTTAGAAAGCTATACCTAACAGCAGTGAAGAACCTCTCAAACATTCTCCTCAAAATGAATGCATTTGACAGGGCTGATTATCATCTCTACAGGGCTTTTCTTGAAGATGCTACTGATGAAACAATCGTTGAAATCTATCTCAATCTTTTGATTTCGGTTGGCAGGAGCAATCAGGCTGTCAAAATTTTCAGGCTATACGAGGAGCAACTGGCAAAAAAATACGAACTTTCGCCCTCCTCTAAAATAAGAAAAATAATTGATAGTATTGGAACTCAAAACCCCACATAGCGACTAACCCTACACAATCAAATTTTATCTATCAGTTTCGAGGTGGAATTTTGCGGGGGAGTTGAGCTTTTAGCTCAACTCCCCCGCAAAATTCTTTTATCACAAATCTACTATCTTTTATTCCACAACCAGCTTTACCGTGCCTGTAAAATCTTTTGCTCTCATCCGTATAAAGTAAACCCCTGATTTAAGACCGTGGGAATCCACTTCGACCCTGTACCGACCAGGTCCAAAACTGCGGGATACGACTTTCTTCAACTTCCTCCCTGTCACATCGTAAAGGAATATTTCCACAACCTCACTTTTCGGAACAGTAAATCTCACAGAGAACCTATCGTGAACTGGATTCGGTGTGATAGGCAAGAGGTTGATCCTGAATCGGCCATCTTCTCCTTCATCCACACCCATGGTCCCGAGATCGAATTCAATGAGATCTCTTCCACCTGTCCATGAGTAATCTCCTGATGCGGTCGCCACATAGTTGCCATTTACGAAAAATCTGATG
>JALSOD010000144.1 GCA_026986655.1 Caldifarciminota bacterium
ATCATAGGTTTTCGTATTTCCTTCAATGTTAACAAGTCTGATTTTTACACGGTGTCCTTCGTGAATAGAGAAAGTAAGATCAATGATCGAATCATTACGGATATGCTGGATAGGGGCTACGTTAATGTATAGGTATCCAGAGTCACCATATAGCTCCGTGATGCCCTGGATAGATTTCTCAAGAGATTTCTGTGAAAATGGCTGGCCAGGTTTGATTTTAATTTCACGTAGTAATACGCTGTCGGGGAAAACAGTGTTCCCTTCAAGGGTATAGTCTCCAAATCTGAATTTTTTCCCTTCAGTAATGAAAACGGTGATATAAAGCCATTTCCCTTCATAATCCATCTTCGTCGAATCAATTTTTGCATCTGGAAAGCCATTATTTCTGTACTTTTCGATAATCTTAACGAGGTCCTTCTCCCAGTGTTTTTCATCAAATTTTCCTGAGTGCAATAAAGATTTTTTGTGTGTTTTTAGCTTTTTTAGAAGGAATTTTGAACTCAGATGTTTATTGCCGACAAATCTTATCTCTTTTATTCTGTATTTTTTACCCTCCTTGACAACAAACTCCACGTCTGCATGACCGAGAGAATCGATATGTATGACATTAATGTTAACCTCTGCTCTCATGAATCCTTTCTTGAAATAGAGATCTCTTATCCTTTTTTGCCAGTTAAATTTGTTGAGTCCAGAGAGCGGAATGCCTTTTCTTAAATGCAAGCTATCTTTTAAGACTTTAGATTTTATCTTTTTGTTCCCGATGAATTTCCACGACCAGAGAAGCGGATTTTCTTTGAGTTTGAAGATTAATTTAACACCACTGTCATTCAGAGGAGTTTCGTAGACAGCGGCATATTCGAAAAATTCACCTTCAATAAGTCTGCGAATGGTGTTTGAAATCAAGTCTTTTGAGACAATTTCACCGGGAGAAATGGGAATAGAGGATTTGAGGGCTTGCGGTGTTGTCCACCGCAAGCCCTCAAATCCTAATTTTTCAACTTTATACCTTGCCTGTGTTACAAGTAAAAGTACTAAAATTGGTTTTATCAATGTGGATTAACCTCCCTCTGCCACCCCCACTACACTCGATGTCCCTGATTTGAAGGCCAGCTCCCCCTTTTCACGGTCATAGTAAACTATGACCGTATCTCCTTCCTTTATTTTCCCTTGAAGAAGGACCTCAGATAGAGGCTCTTCAACGTATTTCCTTATTACTCTTCTTAGCGGTCTTGCACCGAATTCCTCGTCATAACCTTTGTCTGCTAAGAATTCCTTTGCTTCCTGCTCAAGCACGATGGTGAGTTTCTTCTCCCTCAACCTATCCTGTAATTCACCTATCAGGATGTCAACAATTCGTTTGATATGCTCTTTTGCGAGTCTCCTGAAGATAATCACCTCATCAATTCTGTTCAAAAATTCGGGTGGAACAATCCTCTTCAACTCTGCAACGAGAAATTCTTTCATGGCTTTATAATCGGCGAGCTCACGATCTTCCTGTTTGAATCCCAGTCCGCGTGCCTTTTTCAGGTGTTTTGTACCGATATTTGATGTAAGGATTATAACAGTGTTACGGAAATTAATTTTTCTGCCGTAACTGTCCGTAAGCATCCCTTCCTCAAGTATTTGAAGAAGGATGTGATAAACGTCCGGATGCGCCTTTTCAAACTCATCAAACAGAACCACTGAATATGGCTTCCTTCGAACTTTCTCTGTCAACTGTCCCCCCTGCTCATAACCTACATATCCAGGAGGAGCACCTATGAGACGGGAAACATTGAATCTCTCCATATACTCTGACATATTAATCTCAATCAGGGCGTCTTGAGAACCAAAGAGGAATTCTGCAAGTACCTTTGCCAATTCGGTTTTCCCCACTCCTGTAGGACCAAGAAAAATAAAGGAACCAATTGGTCTTCTTGGATCCTTAATACCAGCTCTGGAACGTCTGATCGCTTTTGCAAGTGCCTCTATTGCCTCATCCTGTCCGATTATCTTCTTTTTCAGCTCTTTCTCCATATTGAGGAGTCGCAGCTGCTCAGTCTGAGCCAGTCTGGACAATGGAATTCCGGTCCACCTTGAGACAACCTCAGCCACGTGTTCGACAGTTACCGTCTGGTAATCTTCGAGACTCTGCAGCATCCGTTTCCTCTCGGCAATCTTCTTTTCGAGCTCTTT
>JALSOD010000145.1 GCA_026986655.1 Caldifarciminota bacterium
ATGGAAGTCATAAAATACATTTTTCCATGAGCCTGGGTTGTTTTCATTCAGGAGTGCGGGTGGAGCGATTACCATGGTCCGTCCGTCGAGCTGATTTATGAGCATTGCAGTCATGTATGTTTTGCCAAGCCCCACAACATCGGAAAGGAACACTCCTCCATATTCTTCCAGAATTTTTTTTGCATTCAAGACAGCCTGATTCTGATAATCAAATCTCTTAAACTCTTTTGGTTCAAATGGCAGAAACACCTCTCCTGATTCCTTCAACTGGTCTTTAAAGTATTCATAAAGAAATTTGAGGTAAAGTTCGTATGGGGTGATATCATCCCTTAGCCAGGTCTGTGTTTTGATGGTTTCAACGAATTTATCGCTGACATCAACTGAGACTGCCCATAGTTCATCAAATTTTTTCTTTGCAAATTCGTAGTCCGAGCGGTTTTTGAGTTCAACATTGAATTCAAGGTTATCTTCAAGCCCAGCTCTGGTAAAATTACTTGAGCCGGTGATTACGCGTCCGGTGTCTCTATCGCCTTCTTTAAAAGTCATAATATAAAGCTTTGCGTGTATGTTTCTCGATGGGTAAGCTCTTATTTCCAGTTTTCCATTTTGTATCCAAGAAATGAATTTTCTTACGCTTTCTTCAGTTTCTTCATCGTCCTTTGAGTCATCCAGCTCTTCTTTGACAAGGTTTGAGGCTATGTCGCGGGTTTCTTTGTGAGAGAATAAACTTCTTGATTCTTCAATCAACTTATAAGTCTCAGGGTTTGTGGAAATACCGATGAGGATTCGTATTTTTTCGGTTTTTTCAAGGGCTCTGGCGAGTGTGTTAAACCCGGTTATGTAGAAGTAGCCAACCAGAATATCAAAAAACCTTGAATCTTTGATAAGGACTTCAAACCTATCTTTTAAGGTTTTCCCTGGCTCATTAGTTATAAAAGTCAAATCCTGCATCGTTACCCCTTGGGGTTATTATTTAGGATTTAAACGGAAAATTCCATTGGGGGAATCATTTTTGTAAATCCTGAGGATCCACAATCTTAATCCATACATCAATGTCTAATATATGTCCATAAATTGTCCAATATGTCCGATATATGTCCGTTAATCCAGATTTAAGGTAAGGTATATTTTCTTCCTTTCTTTTCCCCTTCTGCTTTTAAAATTCCCCTCTTAACAAGATCCTGCAAATCTCTATAAAGCGTTTTTTCTGAAACATCTCTAATTATACGACTGAAATCAGAAATTGTTATGTTACCATGCGCTTTAGCAAATGAAACCGCCTTTATCTGCCTTTCATTCAGGCCCATTTTTCTCAAATGTTGCTCGTTGTAAATATCTTTCCAGAAAACCACCGAGAATCCTCCAAATTCTTCCTTAAATTCGGGCTCTGGAAGTCCTTGCTCCTTGCATAGGCTTATAATTCTCGTAGTTCCTGTTCCCCATCTCTCTATCAATCCAGCATAGTAAAATACCATTGCAAGGAGCTTGTTCCTTGGTTTGGAAGGGTGTTCCTTTCTTAAGATTTCCAATGATAACCCCTCTGGTAATTTACCGGGATTCCAGAACCATATATGATCGTCATAAATTTTTATTTGAATCTCTCCAGAATCTATGTAATCCCGGTGTATAAGTGCATTTATACATGCTTCTCTTATTGCAGATAAAGGATATTCCCATACATCCTTTCTCTGAATATCTTCAATTACATATCTAACACTTATGTGTTTCTTTATCGCTTTTACAGTTTCTTCAACCTGTGCAAAAAGATTTCCTCTAATTTCAGTAGTATCAATTATTTCTGTAGGTGTTTTAAACCTCCCTACTCGGACAAATGAATTTAAAATGTGCTTTTGCGGATTCTTAGCAAAAAGCAACACTGCTGCGTTTGTCAACTTTCCCCTCTTAACAAGTTCTAAATTTTCCAGAATTTTTTGAATCGAATCATTCTCGGAGACAGAAAGTCTATCCTTTGCCATTTTAATAAATTTAAACACTGTATCTTTATCAACTTCATTAATGTCAGCACTTGACAGCAGAGAGTCCCAAGAAAGTCCCTGCCTTCTTATTATAAATCGCATCAATTCAACACCTCTTAGCTCCTGAATGGTCGAGCCTGATCTAACATAAAATTTTCCATTGTAGGATATTGGAACATCAGAAGGATGCACTTCTATTTTTATAACATTTTCTTTATCAATTTTTTCAAGATTTATTGATGGAATGATAGACAATTTATCCTTTATTTTATTGGGCAATCTTTCGAGAAGCTCACTTGCATTTTCAAGTCCTATAGGCTTACCCTCATCATCTACTCCGATATACAGAACACCACCATTGGTGTTTGCAAAGGCGCATATTGTTTTAAGATACTCATCCCTCCATATTCTTTTAAACTCAATAGATTGTGATTCATATATCCTCATTTCCCCTGCACCTTTGGATTTTTCATCCTTAAAAGACCAGATTTACTAAGAATTATAACAGTAATTTAACAGATTTGTAAAAGGGGGAAATGGGTATTTTCAAAACAAGAGGGGGCGGCCGTGAAGCAGCCGCCCCCATTCTATTCTTCAAACTTAGTTCACCTGTGGTACACGATTTTGATAGGTACCACAGGGGACTTGAAAATCCTCACTTCCTCCTCAAATAAATATCTATTCCCTCGGCGGCGTGGCGGCCGTCGGCTATCGCGCTGATGATGTCTGCCCGTGGATTGACGATGTCGCCACCCGCAAACACACCGGGAATACTCGTCATCTGATGGTCGTCCACGATGATGTGACTACCCCACTTGTCGAGCTCCAGCTTTTCTAACCAGGAATCGGGCAGGAACGAAAGGTCGGGCTTCTGTCCGATAGCAAGTATCAGGTTATCAGCCTCAAGGAAGAAGACCTCGTCC
>JALSOD010000146.1 GCA_026986655.1 Caldifarciminota bacterium
GTATGATTATCGAATTTAGAGGTGTACTCAATTCGTGAGCAAGACCTGCGGAAAGTGTTCCGAGGGCGGAAAGTCTGTCCATGAGCTCCAACTTTTTTCTCGAATCATGGAGCTCCTCGATGTACTTTTTAAGTGAGTGAACCATGTTGTTTACCGAGTCGGCAATTACCTGGATTTCGTAATCACCCTCCACTTTCACCTGCTCATCCAGGTTGCCCCTCCCAATTCTCTCAAGCTTTTCCACAATATGGGATATGGGCCGCGTAAATCTGTTGCTGACGCTATCAGAGAGAATTATAACGAGAATCAGGGAAATGAGAAGTATTACAAAGTAACTTCGCCTGATCATCATCATGCTGCCGTAGAAATACCTGTGATTCAAAATTGAACATACCTTCCAGTATCTAAGGCTGTCACTGTATGGTCTGAAGGTATCGAAGAACAGTACATCGCCATTCTTCAGCTTCAGCACACCGGATGTTCGAGAGACAAGGGCTTGCCACAGCTTTTCCCCATAGATTTTTGGAAATGTATAATCTGTGTGAAATTGGTTTGCAAATTCGTACTTTTCATTCCAGTGGTACAGGAAGATTCCATTTCTCTTATCGTTTCTAAAGTTGACCTCAACGAGGAATGACCTTTTTCTATCGGTGTCTTCTTCCCTGTTTATGGCTTCTCCGATCTTGTTACCCCAGATATTTAAAACGAGATACCCGACACGCCTGTTAGAATGATAAAGTGGTAGAATAGCCCGGACCATTGAAGGACAGAAGCTTTTTTCGATGGGTAACTTCCCTCTTTCCATATTTGAGAAAATTACATCACGACCTTTGTAAGCCCGTGCCTGCTGGAAAAAGACTTTTGGCTTCAAGTTTATGTTTTTATATCTTGGCAGGCGTGAGAGGATTTTCCCCTCTTTAATGAAAATCCGAATGTTTCCAGAGGTATCAACAAGCCTTACTGCCTGAATGAGATGAACTTTCTCATAAATTTTCAAGAATTCATTCTCAATCCTGTGCTTGAGTGAGACATCCGGATTTACAAGGTATTTAGCAAGCTCCTGGTTCGCGCCGATTGAGTTCGTAATTGCCCTCGTATTCTGGAAATATGTTTCCAGCACAGTCATATTCTCATTGATGATTAACTTACCCTGGGAGGAAAGTTCACGCTTTAAGAATTCAGAAGAAATAAAATAGTAAATGGCGGTTGTGATTGTAACAAAGGTCACAGTTAGTATAATTGTGTAAAGAGAGAGTCGCCTTTTTAATGTCATTGGAAAAATTTTAACAGAGGCATAGGATAAATTAAAGTTTGGTTAACATAATCTCAATATATTGTAAGGCAACTTTCTCCGGTAAAAATTTTTTAGAGAGCTCTATAGATTTCATCGAAAGCTCGTCTATTGTATTCCTATCAAGAGAGTTTACAAGCTCCGCAAGAGAATCGGGTTCCAGGGGATTAAAAATAAACCCATTTACCCCCTTATGGACAAGTTCCGGAAGTCCACCTCTATTCGAGGCTAAAACAGGAACTCCATAGGCATTTGCCTCATGTATCACTGTGGGTGAAGGGTCATGCCAGAGTGAAGGCAAAATTATGACGTCAACAAGTTTGTAAAATTCTTCTGCCTGAACCCATCCGAGGAATTTTATATTCCCACTTTTTGAAATGGATTTTAAATAAGTCCCATATGACTCAGTGTAGGGATCCCCAGCTACCAAAAGCGGTTTCTTTATTGTGTCAAAAGTCTTTAATAGAATTTCTATGCCCTTTGAAGGGTGCAACCTGCCGATAAATCCAAAAATAAGGTCTTTATGATTTCTTTCAATGGTGTCTGGTATTCTGAACGTCACTGGGTTGTAGATCACACTGAATTCCCTATTCGTGAAAAAACCATGTTTCCTGTGACGCTCCACAATAAATCTGCTAACCCCGACGAGATAATCAACATACCCCGTAAATTTCTTTTTGAGTGAAGCATAGAGCAAGCACCCGGGGCATATCTTCTCACAATTTTTCATGTCTTTAAACATCATCGTATTTAAACACATAAAGGAATAATCGTGCAGTGTATGAATTAACTTTGCTCCACTTCTTGAAAAAGTCTCAAGCACACCGAAGGTTAGTTCGTTCAAATTGTGGGTATGAACAATATCTGGCTTTTCCTTTTCAACTATTTCCCCAACCTTTCTTTTAACTAAGGGGTTGTTGATGTTTATCCAATGCCAGAAAATCTTTTCAATACTGTTGTGTTTTTTAGATTCTTTTCCCCAATAAAGATTTCTGTTTTTAACTCGATAAACCTTTATCCCATTAACGTCATCAACTCTATCTTCTTTACCAGATGTGATTACAAAAACCTCATGTCCTAACTTTCTATAAGTCTCTGCAAGGATTTTTACAACAACCTCAGCTCCCCCAACAACATCCGGGTAATAATAAGAATTCGCTATTCCGATTTTAAATTTTCTTGAAGTATTCATAAATCCGCTCAGCAGACTCTCCGTCAATATATCTATACACCCTGGGCATTAATTTTTCCCGTATTCTTCTATACCTATCCTCTTTGTCACTCAAATATCCTTCAATATAAGACAGAAGCTCCTCAAAACTCCGTGCCTTCGGTCCCGGTGTAAAAGCATCGTAGTCAAAATAAAGTTCCCTATTTCTGGAAAGATATTCTTCAAGGTCGTAGGGATAGAAAATTATTGGCCTGTTAAGAATCAAAAAGTCGAGGTAAATTGACGAATAATCGGTAATCATCACATCGATTAACGGGAGTAGTGGATAAAAATCAAAGGATTGTCGTATGAAAATGACGTTTGGGAAATCTTTTTCTAACTTGAACCTGCTGTACTGGTGTAGCTTTATGATAAAGTAAGAATTGAATCTCC
>JALSOD010000147.1 GCA_026986655.1 Caldifarciminota bacterium
GCTTGAATGTCAACCTGGGGAATGAATTTTCTCTAAAGGAAGGGTTAAAAGGGATAATGTCAATTTCTTCAGAGTACATAAATTCGAAAGTTGAAGGAAATGTGACAATAGTTTCGACTGTTATTGATGGCTACACCTCTATTGATTCCTCAGACACAGGATACATCCGTAGAGATTCCACAGATGTAGACACCGAATATATCCATTATGCAGAAAATCTAAATTCAGAAGTCACGTATATAGAGCCCAAGCTTAACATTGGATTAATGATGAAGGTAAATAGAAATTTGAGCATTATAGGAATAGTTAATGCAGGATTTGTATATTTGAATACTTCTAATACCTGGGTAGAAGAATCTGTAACTAATTCTTTCATTTCTTTGAGACTGGGTTTTTCATTTAATTTCAAGAAATGGGAAATTTCAGGCAGAAATGATGGAAATATTTTCGATCTCGGGGGATGGACATTGATGCTATCACGAAAGTTATAAATTTGAACTTTTGAGGAAGTAAAAGCCCTCCATAAAGACATACGTTGAAGCCTTATCGTATAGGGATTAAACTATTAAAAATAAGGAGGTACATTTCTAATGCCACTTGTAACAATGAAAGAAATATTGGATGAAGCTTCCAGTAAAGGCTATGGAGTTGGTGCATTTAACATCAACAATCTTGAATTTCTGCAAGCAATAATTGAGGCTGCAGAGGAAGAAAAGTCCCCTGTTATTATTGCTGTGAGTGAAGGAGCAATGAAGTATGCTGGAATCGAGTTTCTCTCCAGCATGGTCAGACTTGCTGCTGAAAAGGCAAGCATACCGGTCGCTCTTCATGTCGATCATGGAAAGCATTGGGAGGTAATAGTTTCGGCCATCAGGAATGGTTTTACATCGGTAATGATTGATGCCTCGGATAAGCCTTTTGATGAGAATGTCGCTATAACCTCAAAAGTTGTTGATCTTGCACATGCCATAGGAGTAACAGTAGAAGCAGAAATTGGACGTTTAAAAGGCATAGAAGATATTGTGAAGGTTAGTGAAAAAGAGGCAATCCTCACTGATCCTGAGGAAGCAAAAGAGTTTGTAGATAGGACAGGTGTGGATGCTCTTGCGGTTGCTGTTGGGACTTCCCATGGTGCATATAAATTCAAGGGAGAGCCAAAACTTGACATCGAAAGGATCAAGAAAATCCGTGACCTTATAAAAATTCCACTCGTTCTTCATGGTGCATCAGGTGTGCTCCCTGACATTGTTGAATTGGCTGAAAAATATGGTGCAAAACTTGGTGGCGCAAAAGGTGTTCCAGATGACCAGATTGTTGAGGCAATAAAAGCCGGTATAAGCAAGATAAACATTGATACCGATTTAAGACTATCTTTCCTTGCCGGGGTTAGAAAATTCTTGACAGAGCATCCTGAAGTTTTCGATCCCCGTAAATACTTAGGTGAAGGCAAGGAAATCGTCAAAGAGACAGTGAAGAGGAAAATTAGACTGTTTGGTTCCAACAACAGAGTATGATTAGAGGTATCAGAGGAGCAATTACCTGCGATCACAATTCAAGAGAAGAAATTCTGAGGAGAACAGAGGAATTGCTTTCTGAAATATTCAAAAGAAATGAAATTGAAGTTGAAAAAATTTCAGCAATAATTTTCACCGTAACCAAAGACCTGAATAAGACATTTCCCGCAGAAGCGGCAAGAAAAATGGGGTTAAAATTTGTTCCCCTACTCGATATGCAGGAGATGGATGTGGAGGGGGCTCTTGAAAAGGTGATTCGGGTCCTCGTCCTTTATGATACGGAAAAATCCCAGAATGAAATTAAACATGTTTATTTGAGAGGTGCTTCTAACCTGAGGAGAGATCTCGATGGTTAAGGTAGCTTTTCAAGGTGAACGTGGTGCGTATTCAGAGGAAGCGGCCTACAAATTTTTTAAAGACAACAATATCCAGACTGTGCCCTGCTTTTCTTTCAGGGAAGTTGTTGACCTTGTTCAGGATAGCAAGGTGGAGTTTGGCATCCTCCCCATTGAAAATTCAGTAGCAGGCTCAATAACCCAGAGCTACGATTTACTCTTCACTTCGGCTTTACACGTCTATGGAGAAGTCACAATTAAAGTTTCTCACAATTTGATTTCCATACCGGGGGCAGACATGTCAACGATTAAATACGTTATCTCACATCCTCAGGCCCTTGCCCAGTGTGAAAACTATCTGAGAAGGAAGGGTTTAAAGGCTATTCCAGAATTTGACACTGCTGGTAGTGCAAAAAAGATAAAAGAGATGAATAGTCCGGAGTACGCATGTATTGCATCTAAGCGGGCTGCGGAAATATACGGCTTGAAAATTATTGATGAATCTATTGAGGATTTTGCCTGGAATTACACGAGATTCTTTATCCTTTCAAAGGACGAGCCCGAGAAAGCCGATTACAACAAAACTTCAATTGTGTTTTCAACTCGACATAAGCCAGGTGCCCTTCTTGAATGCCTTCAGGCTTTTGCAAAAAGGGGGATTAATCTTACAAAAATTGAATCACGCCCCGACAAAAACACACCATGGCACTATGTCTTCTATCTGGATTTTGAAGGTCACATAAGTGATAAAAATGTGGAAGACGCCCTTGTGGAGCTTTTAAAGATTGCTACTTTTGTCAAGGTTATTGGCTCATACCCGGGAGAAAAGCGATGAGGATCGGTATCGTTGGCCTCGGACAGATCGGTGGATCAATAGCTCTTTCACTAAAAAAGAATGGCCAGTACGAGGTGTGGGGCACGGATCTGAACAAAACTCTGGTAGATGAAATCTCCTCCCGGATTGATGCAACTGTAAATGACCTCACGGAGTTAAAAAAATCGGTAGAATTTGTGATTCTTGCAACACCAATAAACACAATCA
>JALSOD010000148.1 GCA_026986655.1 Caldifarciminota bacterium
CTAAAAGCCATCCACATACTGCAAGAAGGACGAGCGAAATTGAAGGGGAATAAAGATATACTCTTCAACCTGGCCAATATCCTGGGACAGGCAGGCAAAATAGACCAGATGGAAAAAATTTACAGTGAACTTGCAAAAACTGACACTACGGATGAGGCTGTAATTTACAATAATTGGGGCTATTTCCTTGCAAAGTATGGACTAAAATTAAGCTTTGCAGATAGTCTGATCAAAATGGCCCTGAAAAAAGAGCCGGATAATCCCACTTTTCTTGATTCAAAAGGATGGGTAGAATTTCAGCTTGGAAATTATGAAAACGCGCTAAAATATATTAAGAAAGCTGTAGAGAAAGGTGCAAAGGATCCTGAAATTTTTGAGCACATGGGGAGAATCTACGAAAAACTTGGAGAGTATGATAAAGCCATAGAGTGGTATGAACGTGCCTTGAAAACAGATCCGTCCAAGAAATATTTGAAGAGGAAGATTAAATGGCTAAAGAAAAAATCTTAGTGGGTCTCACAGGAAATCTTGGATCAGGGAAATCAACCGTTGGGAGCTTCTTTAAAGAATTAGGTGCAGATGTGATAAATGCTGATGAAATTGGGCACATCGTATTAAAGCGGGTAAAGGATGAGATTATTCGGAAATTTGGCAACGAGATTACGGATAAGAGTGGTGAAATCAACCGTAGAGCATTGGCATACAAGGCCTTTATCAGCAGAGAATCTGTAGAAGCATTAAACAATATAGTGAAACCTCATATAATTCGGCTTATCGACGATCTTGTAAAAAAATCCAGGGCCAGAATTGTGGTAGTGGATGGTGCACTGATTTTTGAGTACAATATGGAAAACTATTTTGATTACATAGTTTATGTTTACACGCCTGAAGGAACGAGTATTGAAAGATTTATGAAAAGGACGGGTTATCCTGAAGACATGGCAAGAAGAATATTGAGTTATCAGATACCAGCTGATTTAAAAAAAGAAAAGGCTGATTTTATAATAGAAAACACAGGAACAATTGAAGAGTTGAAAGAAAAGGCAAAAAAGGTCTGGGATGAAATAACAAAAGACCCATGAAAAGGAGGATTTAGATGGGACTTACTGGTTTGATTTTAACCCTTCTCGTTTCGCTCCAATTTCGGAATGTTCGTGTATTTGACACCCCAAACGATGCTGGAAAATCACTGACCGTGACATGGACCGTGATAGGGAACACAAAAGATGTCACAGGTGTGATAATCTACAGGTCCACCAAGAAAGAAGGACCCTTTGAAAAAGTTAAGGAAATACCCGGATACACTTCAAAATTCCAGGATTCTGGATTGAAGGATCACACCCCTTATTACTACAAGATCGCACTCGTGACTCGAGAAGGTTTAATTGAATCTGGAGTTGTAGGCCCCGGGATAGCAAAGCCCCAGTGGTTCCACAAAGGTAGATTAAATATACTTGTTGGTGTTTTGCTCTATGCAATGATCCTGCTCTATTTCATAAGGAGTGCCAGACAGGGTAAGGAGTTGTATCTCAGGCCAATTCCCGGAATCGAAGCTGTGGATGAAGCCATCGGACGTGCTACTGAGATGGGACGTCCCATTCTCTTTGTGCCCGGACTGTCTACCATCAGTGATGTCGCAACAATCGCTGCCTTAAATATACTCTCACACGTGACCAAAAAGGCCGGAGAATACGAGACAAAGATTATCGTTCCAAATAGAAATCCCGTTGTTTACACCGTTGCAAGGGAGATTGTCAAAGAAGCCTATACATCAATTGGAAGACCAGATCTGTTTGATCCTGATCAGGTCTTTTATGTTACAGACAGTCAGTTCGGTTATGCAGCAGCAGTCTCCGGTATCATGGTGAGAGAAAAACCTGCTGCAAATTTTTTCCAGGGCATGTTTTATGCTGAATCTTTGATCCTTGCGGAAACCGGAGCATCTACAGGTGCAGTCCAGATCGCAGGCACGGACGCTGTGACTCAATTGCCATTCTTCATCACAGCTTGTGATTACACTTTGATTGGAGAGGAGCTCTACGCTGCTTCAGCCTACCTTTCTCGTGAGCCGTTACTGGTCGCCACCCTCAAAGGTCAGGATTGGATGAAGTTTGTTATCGGGTTAACCATCGTCGTGGGTTCAATCTTTGGCCTCCTTGGATCCAGATTGATATTAGGAATCTTCTGATGTGCATACTTTATCAGAAGTTTTAAAATACGAAAAATCTCGATACAAACATCCAGATCAGAGGTTTGTTAACTTTCAAGAACTAAAATTTATCCTGCGTTTGATGAGAGAACTCCTTCCTCCGAATTCTTCAATTCTTGATATCCCATGTGGTTATGGAAGATTCACACACCCTCTAAAATCTATGGGATTCACAGTTACAGCAGCGGATATTTCTGTCGCGATGATTGAGAGAACAGTTGGAAAATCAGGAGTTAGGGGTGTGGGACTTGATGCCCGATATTTACCCTTTAAGGACAGAAGTTTCGATGCAAGTTTTTCCATGAGACTATTCCAGCATCTGGATTTTGATATTTTTGAGGAATCATTAAAAGAGCTGGCTCGTGTCTCAAAGAAATATGTGATCTTCAGTTTTTATCGGACCAATCCTCTCCACACGATGGAAAGAAAAATCTTTGGAATTCGTAGTGGGATCAGATTCTTCGGGGTTGCAAGTGTAAAACGTTCAATCGAAAGTGCAGGGCTCAGGGTGATTCAATTAAAGCCTATTCTTGGGCCAATTCATGCCCAGACTATTGCCGTTTGCGAGAAAATTTAAATTTTTAATTTATGTGTTACACTTTTCCTGATACGTCTCAACTGTTTTCTCTTCATCACGTAATTTGCCGAAAATCTCGAGATTCCTCTATCCTCTCCCCAGTAAAAATCCATGAGTATGGAGAGAGCAGGCTCATCTGAATCGACCTTTGAGAGGTCTTCAAACCTTAAAAAAAGTGGAACCGAAATATGTAAATAGACCATCCTGCTCACATCTATGATATATAGCATACGGTGATCCTGTGAAAGAAAAAAATTGCCAAATGTCAAATCTCTCATGAAGAATCCTGCGTCATGAAGTCTTCTGAAGGTATTTGCAAGAATTTTGAGAACATCCTTGTCTGTTGAATTGACAGACAAAACATCCCTGACGGGTACCACATCATCGAGATATTCCTCCACAAATCCTGTTTCCTCTACAACACCGTGTTTCCTGATTTCCCAGTACATCAAAGGTTCAGGGACGTTAAAACCAGCGTGTTTCAAAAGCCTCACATTCTTAAATTCTCTGTATCCTTTGGATGGACCCACAAGGTACAGCAAAGTGCTGGATTTTTTTAATCTGGAAAGTTTTGTAATTTTTACACTTAATTTCCTGCTTCTAAACCGTACCAGGTAAACTGTGGTTCCCCCACCCTTCAGAACCTCTCCTTCATTTATCAACGATTTTATCTCATAGAAAATCTTCCGGCTGGACTCAGGATAAACCAATAAACCCATCACGCAAATTATAAAAGCTATCAAATGAAGGTCAAAGTACTATAGGAGGCTGTTAAAAAAATTTTATCATTAAACCGAAATGCACATAATCGTAAGGATTCTTAACATTCCCCTGCCCCATTCTCGAGAAGGGGAATTTTTCAGAAAGATTCCGCTTTGAAAAAAATACAGGTGAATTTTTACCTTTTCCATATTTTTCGAACACTCTCAGATACTATGGGATGGATTTCAGGGGGTTACTAAATAAATTATAGGATGTACAATTTCTGGACTTTTCTACAAAGATTCACCATTCAGTGTTTATGCTTTTACCACTCAGGTAATAATTGAGGGAAATTCCCTCTTCGCTTAATATACCATAGGTAAAATGCCATAGCCAGTCACCTGTTGACATAAAAATACCGTGATTAAATTTTTCTATGTATGGATAATGAATATGACCGTGGACAACCGCATCGTACCCATCCTTTAGAATTTCCTCAACAGTGGGATTGACCGGATTTTTAATTTCCTGTCTTAGAGAGCGGACTCGAGACCTTTTTGAGACAAAGTTTGCAATGGCAATTCCCACATCCGGATGGATCAGTCTATACAAAAACTTTGATACCCTATTTCCCATTATCAGACGAGTCAGTCTACCTCCAAGGTCAGTCCTTCGAAGTACATCTCCGTGAGCAAGAAATACTCTCTTTTCTCCTATCTTCAGTTCGAAATCACAGGGGTAAACCTCAATCCCCATCTCTTTGAAAAAACCATCGGCCCACATGTCATGATTACCTCCAACAAAGACAACTCTGTGATTCTGTGCAAATTCCGACAAATTTCTTAATATGTCAAAATAAATCTTGGGAATCACATGGCCATACTCAAACCAGAAGTCAAATATATCTCCAAGAAGGATCAGCATATCACTGTCTTTGTTAATTTTATCGAGGAATTCAAAGAAAAGCTTTCTCCTTCTTTTGTCGGGATAATCGTCAAGCTCCAGACCGAAGTGGCTATCGGAAATTACGTAAACTTTCAACTCTCAGTCTCCTCCAGGGATTTTAAATAGAATAAGGCCACCACTGGCTCAGCAGCCAGAACAGGAATAAGCCAGAAAAAGCCTGCTCTGAGCTTCCATATAAGGAGTACAGTCGAATTATAAAAAAGAGAAATCATACTCAGTCCTGTTATAATCAGGTAATCTCTAAACTCTGCAAGCTTAGTCTTTACCATTGATTTAAAACCGAAAGTGAGGATAGTACCTCCAACAGGAACTATGTATATCAAAAGCAAAAACGGAGAAGATAAGCTCCAGTTTCTCTCTCCAGAATAAAAAGTTAGCAATAGAACTATCAGTTCAGGTATCAGAAAAGCGAATATAAAGATTGCCATTGTCAGGATATTTTAAACAATAAAGATTGACCTTACATCATTTTTATTTTTCCGGAGGAGATATTCCGTAGCTTTTCAACTTTCTATAAAGTGTAGAAGCATCAATTCCAAGAGCTTCAGCGGCTCTTTTCTTATTCCAGTTAAACACTTCCAGGGCTTTCAAAATGTATCTTCTCTCCAGCTCATCCAGTGTCATGACGCTCTCCGGCGTCACTTCTTCGATATCCGATTCAGTGAATGTATCAAGATTCATACCCTTTACAATGTTTTCTGGCAATACATCAACATCTATGACATTACCTACGGAAAGAATATACATACTCTCAATCACATTCTCTAATTCACGGATGTTACCAGGCCAATCGTATTTTAAAAATATGTTTAAAACCCTCTTTGTGATAAATTTCTCGCCGCTCTTGTATTTGAGCTGCATCCTCTTTAAAAAATAGTTGACAAGGAGGGGAATATCGTCTTTTCTCTCTCGCAGTGGAGGCAAATTTATTTTCACGACATTAAGCCTGTAATAAAGATCCTCGCGGAATTTACCCTCCTTTACCAGTTCCTCGAGTTCACGATTCGTAGCTGCAATAATCCTCACGTTGACTTTTTTTACCTTTGTGGATCCAACCGGGAAGAATTCACCTTCCTGGATAACTCTCAAAAGTCGAACCTGAAGTTTAGGGGATGCCTCTCCAATCTCATCGAGGAAAATCGTACCACTATTGGCTTCATCAAAAAATCCCGGCTTATTTCTCTCTGCACCGGTAAATGCACCTTTCACGTATCCAAAAAGCTCACTTTCAATTATTTCCTCAGGAATTGCTCCGATATTTACCGCTACAAAGGGCTTGTCGGCCCTGTAACTCAAATTATGGATGGCTCGCGCGATCAGCTCTTTACCCGTGCCACTTTCCCCTGAGATCAATACGTTTGCATCAGTTTGAGCAACTTTCCTCACAGTTTCAAGGATTTTTCTAAATTTTTTGTTTTCCCCAATAATCTCAGGAAATGCAAGGGCTTTGTATCTTTCGACTTCCCGTCTGAGCTCAACGTTCTCCAGCTTCACTCTTCGAGTTTCAAGTGCACGCTTAGTAATGAGCGTAACTTCCTCGAGTTTCAAAGGTTTTGTAAGATAATCATGGGCTCCCAGCTTAATAGCTTCAACAGCAGAGTCAATTGTTCCATGTGCTGTTATTATCACGACCTGAATAAAGGGATCAAAATTCTTTATGTATTTCAAGACATCCATGCCGGTCTCATCGTAACCTTTGAAGATCAAATCAAGAAGTACAAGATCAGGATGCCACTCGCTCACGAGTTTTCGGGCCTCATCCGGGTTGGCAGCAGTTTTAATATCATACCCCTCATCCTTCAAAATCAAACTCAAAATTCTCGTTACATTGTGCTCGTCATCAACTATCAGTACCCTTTCCTTTTCCTCCATGTCTCTTTCCCTTGTATTTCTTAATAATGATTACAAATGCTGTACCGACATTTTTGAACGAGTACAATTTTATTTCACCACCGTTGAGTTCAACAAGTCTTCTCACAATACTTAGTCCCAGTCCTGTACCAGACTTCTTTGTTGTGTAAAAAGGATAAAACACTTCCTCTTTAATATTTTCTGGAATACCGGGGCCGTTATCTTCAACTATGATTGCTACCTGTTCTTCTCCAATTTCAGGCTCCAGCTCATACTCTGTATCATTAAAGATTTTGTACGGCCTCGTCCCGTCATAAAGGGTCACGGTTATGTATCCTCCTTTTTTTCGGGACTCTATCAAGGCATCATAAGCGTTGGACACCAGATTGTAAAGAATCTGTTCTAAATGTCTGCGATCAAATTCCACGATAACGTCAGGGGCTGCAATATTGGAAATTGTGTAAAATACCACTTCTATGTCCCTTATCGCTTGAGAAGCATATTGGGCAATTGTGTAAAATTCTTTTCCAAGAGGTAAAAGTGAGGGTTTGAACTTATCAACATTTGTAAAATTCTGTAAAGTTTCCACAAAATTGACGATTCTCTCAAGGTCATCCTCGGCAGCTTTTATTAGAATCTTTTCCGATTCAGTGAGTTTTATGTTATTTTTCCTTACAATATCTCTTATCTTACCTACAGCTATACTTATCGAATTTAGTGGAATACGAATCTCATGGCCTATTTGAGCCGTAAACTCACCGATAGCGGCAAATTTTTCCTGCACTCTCAATTTTTTTTCAATCTCCTTTACCTCTGTTATATCCTGAAAGACTACGATTACATACCGGGGAAAAAGTTCAAAGTCATCTTTCACAAAGGAGATAGAAATTCCTATAGGTTTAGTCTTACCGCTGTTACTCTTTATGCTTAACTCCTCCCTGTCCACTGGCTCTTCTTCATTTATCACCCTTTCTATCATTTCCGCGAATTCAGGAACATAAAGTTTCAACTCTTTCAAATTTGTGGCTGGTAAGCCTTTAAGCTCGAGGATTTTCTTGGCAGAATTGTTCATATACAAAATATTTTCTCTACTATCGAGAACGATTAAGCCACTGTTCAAACTATCGACAATGTTCTCCAGATCAAGCTTTGCCCTCGCAGCCTCTGCTTTGGCCTTCTGGGCTTCAATCTGGGCATTCTCGAGAACTCTACTAATGTATGAAAGGAACCCACCGATTATGAGATATACTACTGCTTTCACTAATACAAATGCGTTTACTTTTAGCTGTCTGAGTCTAATTAAATCAAGCTTAGAGACGAACCCACCGATAGGTGTGTTTATGCCAAAGTAATTTAAGATCGCTATGAAATAAGTAGAGATTATAACAAGCAATGTAAAGGAAATAACTCCCTCATGCCCGAGAAGACCAAACGCCTCAATGATAAAATACACATAGAAGTATAGAAACTTACTAAAAATACCACCTGTAAAAAAAATTATAACGGTGAAAATGAAATAATCGAGAAAGACAGAAAGAAGCAGGTAGGAATAGCTAAACTCGTTCTGTTTAAATTTATAGTAAATCCAGATGGTTGAAGCCAGGACAAAGGTATAGAATACGAAAAGGTGGGGCAAAAAATTGGGAGCAACAGATTTCAAGTACTTTATGGACATAGCAATTATCACAGTGATAAGGAAGACCCGGGAAAGTGATATAAGTCTCAGTATATTTAGAGTATCCCTTCTTATAAAAAATTCGTGTGAGAAGAACTTTTCTCGATCTAAGATTCTCATCTAATTGCTGATGCTAAATTGAATATGGGGAGGTACATTGCAAGTAGGATGCCACCTACCACTCCACCTATGAAAACGAGCATGACAGGCTCGATAATTGATGTCAGGGCTGAGGTTGCAGCATCCACCTCCTCTTCGTAAAAATCTGAAACTTTATCAAGCATGTCACTCAACCTTCCTGTTTTCTCTCCAATTTCCACAAGCTGTGTTACCAACGGAGGGAACACACCACTATGCCTTAGAGGATCAGCTATGCTCTTACCTTCCCCTACACTCTTTCTCGCCTTTAGAATTGCATCTTCTATGACATAGTTTCCAGCAGTCTTAGCAGAAATCTCGAGCGCATCAAGAATGGACACACCACTATTCACGAGAACACCAAGAGTCCTTGTAAATCGTGCGATCGCATTTTTCTTGATAAGACCACCAAAAATTGGAATTCTTAAAATAATCCTATCCCATATTTTTTTTCCACTCTCAGAGTTTTTCCACCTTTTAAATCCATAGACAAATCCAATAAGTCCAACTATTAAATAAATTATATTTTTACGCAAGAAATTACTCAAATTCATCACAAATTGGGTCGGAGCCGGGAGTTTCATGCCTACACTTTCATAAAGAGAAGCAAATGTTGGAATCAAAAATATTAGAAGGATCAAAATAACTACAATTGCAATGAAGAAAATTACGACAGGGTATGCCATGGCAGATTTAATCTTTGATCTTAATTTGTAGATTTTCTCATAATGCTGTGATATCTTCATCAGCGTTTCTGCAAGGATTCCACCTGTTTCACCAACTTCTACCATACTGATTGCAAGTGGGCCAAAGATTTTTGAGTATTTTTTCATCGAAGCTGTGAGGGTTTTCCCCTGTTCAACCTCTGTTCTGATGTCGATCAAGATATTCTTGAGCCTTTTGTTGGAAGTCTGTTCTGAAAGTATGAAAAGTGCTTCAACTACAGGAATCCCTGCGTTAAGCATCGTCGAGAACTGTCTTGTTACAACAGCGAGATCACGATATGATACTCTGCCGAATGAAAATAGACCACCTGGCTTCTCCCTTATTTCAAAGACACCAATTCCTTTTCTCCTTAGTTTCTCGATGGCTTCATTTAAATGCTTGGCTTTAATCGTCCCCTTTACAATTTTACCACCCTGTGTACCTTGCCATACATAGGTTGGCATTTTACCTTCCCATTGCCATTGCTTGTCTATACATTCTTTCCAATTCTTCCTTGTTGGGGGAGTTCATTATAGCCACATCGTATGCGATTAATCTCTTCCTGAGTAACTCAAGCAAAGACATGTTCATAGTTCTCATACCAAGCTTTTTATTTGTTTGAATAACTCCATAAATCTCATGAATCCTTGACTCTCTAATCATCGTCTTAATAGCCGGTGTTGCGATCATAATTTCAGTGGCAAGGACCATTCCCTTTCCATCGAGTCGAGGTAAAAGTTTCTGAGAGACAGCACCGCGCAACACCTGTGAAATTTGAACCCTTACCTGATCCTGCTGATGTGGCGGGAAAACATCTATTATTCTGTTTACCGTCTCGGCGACAGAACTTGTGTGTAATGTAGCCAGCACGAGGTGACCGGTTTCAGCAGCGGTGAGTGCCGCCTCGATCGTCTCAAGGTCCCTCATCTCACCGATCATAATTACGTCTGGATCTTGCCTCAACACGTATTTCAAAGCGTTTGCAAAAGTCAGGGTATCCTGCCCCACCTCCCTCTGAACGATGATAGATCTCTTGTTCTTGTGCAAATACTCGATTGGGTCCTCTATAGTGATAATGTGAACTGCTCTCTCTGAGTTGATTTTGTCAATCATCGCCGCCAGCGTAGTAGATTTTCCGCTTCCTGTCGGTCCTGTAACAAGGACAAGCCCCGTCTTATGAGTTGTGAAATCCAGTATAGGCTGTGGTAATCCAAGCTTATCAGCAGAGGGAATCTCTATTGGAATCCTCCTAACCGCCATAGCAACGGTTCCCCTCTGGAAAAAGGCATTTGCTCTGAATCGACTGAGACCAGGCACTGAAATCGCAAAATCAAGCTCTTTCTTTTCTTCCAGCTTCTTTTTTTGAACCTCTGTTAATATGTTGTAAACCATCAATCTCGTGTCATTTCCATTCAATGGAGGATACTCGACCATAGGGACGAGCTTCTGATTGATCCTTAAAACTGGTGGAGCTCCGGCACTCAAATGAAGGTCTGAGGCCTGTAGCCTGACCATTTTTTCAAGCAATTCTCTCATCGTAAAAGCCATTTTACTCCTCCGCTGTTACTCTAATTACTTCATCAATTGTCGTAAGACCTCTCTTCATCTTCAATATTGCAGCTTCCCTCAACGTTATCATACCCTGCTCAATGGCCTTCTCTCTTATCTCATTAAGTGGAGATTTGTTCAGTATAATTTCCCTGATCTCAGGAGTAATTGTCAAAACTTCATAAATTCCTATACGTCCCCTGTAGCCTGTACCGTTACATTCACTGCACCCCTTACCCTTGTAAAATGTCCAGTCTTTAACCTTCTCTGGGTCGAGTCCAATCTCTCTCAAAGCCTCGGGATGAACCTCGGTTGAAACTTTACAATTGGAGCAAATTTTTCTCAAGAGTCTCTGGGCTACCACGAGGTTCAAAGATGACGCGACGAGGTAAGGCTCTATTCCCATATCGATCAACCTTGTAATGGCACTTGGTGCATCGTTCGTGTGGAGCGTCGAAAGCACCAGATGTCCGGTGAGTGCAGCCTTAATCGCGATCGAGGCCGTTTCATGGTCTCTGATCTCACCAACCATAATAATGTCCGGGTCCTGCCTCAAAAATGCCCTTAGAGCTGCTGCAAAGGTCAGACCTATATCTTCTCTGATGTTAACCTGATTTATTCCCGGAAAATCATATTCCACCGGGTCCTCTGCAGTCATAATGTTAACCTCAGGTTTATTCAGAATCGAAAGGGCTGAATATAGCGTGGTTGTTTTACCACTTCCGGTCGGCCCCGTGACAAGCACCATGCCGTAAGGTCTTCTAATGGCTTTCATAAATTCTTCGAGTGGTCTTTCCTCAAAACCAAGTTTTGAGAGATCGAGGGTCAGGGCTGATTTATCTAAAACCCTCATTACCACCTTCTCGCCAAAAAGGGTAGGAAGAGTTGATACTCTAAGATCGATCGTCTTACCATTCGGTAATTTCATTTTAATGTGGCCGTCCTGAGGCAGTCTCTTCTCAGCAATGTCAAGGTGGGACATAATCTTGATTCTTGATACAATAGCATCCTTAAGTTTTACCGGGAGTGAAGAAATTTCCTGAAGTACACCATCGATTCTGTATCTAATTCTTAAAAACTTCTCATAGGGCTCGATG
>JALSOD010000149.1 GCA_026986655.1 Caldifarciminota bacterium
CGATCACATTCTTTATTCCATGAGGGAGTGAGCCGAGATGAACAGGGATATGCTCGGCCTGAGCAACCATATCGCCGTCCACATCAAAGATAGCACAGGAATGATCCATTCTTTCTTTAATGTTGTGAGAGTAGGCTGAATTTCTGAGGGCAATCCCCATTTCCTCTGCCGAGTATGAGAGTGCGTTTCTTATAACTTCAATGGTGATTGGATCAATCATTTTCCTTCCTCCTTAGTCTCAAATTTAAAAATTCATCCACCCTTAAAATCCAGCCCGGAGGAACAACAGTTGTACTATCATACTGTTCGACGATGGCAGGGCCAACAATATAGTTACCTGCTCTTAGATCTTCCCTCCAATATATACCTGTGTTCACCCATCCCGTTGAGTCGAAATAGACCCTTCTTTCACTCTGTGGTTCAGGGGCTTTTTTCTCCAGTTCGTATTTCATAAAGCGAGGCTTTGTTGTGATACCAAAGGCAATGACTCTTGCATTGACAAATTCAACTTCCTCATCGGTTGCAGCGTAGCCATACGTTGCTTCATGCTTATTGTGGAATCTATTCTCGAGATCTTCAATTGTAAAAGCCCCAGCCGGTACATTCACAGGAATCTCAAAAGACTGCCCGTGATATCGAGTCTCGATAATTCTTTCAAGGCGAATTTTGTCAGCGGGAATGCCTTCACTTTTCAAAGTCTCCGCGGCTTCATTGGATAACTCTTTGAAAATACTTTCAAGTATCTCTGGGGTGGTATCATTTGCCGATCTCAGAACAGGACGGACAAAGTCGTGACGAACATCGGAAACAATCAGGCCGAGAGCCGAGAACAAACCTGGATTTATTGGAACCACAATCTCTGGCACACCAAGTTCTTCTGCAATTTCTGCGGCATGGAGGGGACCTGCTCCGCCATGAACGATCATGACCATGGACCGTGGATCATAACCACGTTCAAGAGAAACTATCCGAAGTGCCCTTACCATGTGAGTGTTGATAATTTTTATAATTCCGGCCGCTGCCCGGGTGATATCGAGGGATAAGGGATCTGCAATTTTCTCTTTTAACTGTTTTTCAGCAAGTTCAGGGTAAATTTTCATCTCTCCACCGAGGAGACCGTCGGGGTTTAATCTACCAAGCAGGAGATTTGCATCGGTGATTGTTGGCTCTTCACCTCCCTTACCGTAGCAGACAGGTCCAGGATCAGCTCCTGCACTTATGGGGCCACATCGAAGGGCTCCAGCCTTGTCTATCCAGGCAATAGTTCCACCTCCAGCTGAAACCTCTGCAAGATCAATGAATGGATACCTTACCGGATAGCCACTTCCCTTAATAATCCTTCCTGCATGGACAACACCACCCACTTCATATTCTGTCACAATATCAGGCGTTCCACTTATAACTGCTCCGGCCTTTGCTGTCGTTCCTCCCATGTCAAAGCTCAAGAGATTTTCTACTCCAATAATTTTCCCCAGAAAAGAGGCAGCTACCACACCTGCTGCAGGTCCAGATTCAATGGTGGCAGCGGGGATCTTTTCCGCCATCTGAATAGTTGTCAACCCGCCGTTGGATTGCATAACGTAAAAAGACGCCTCTATCCCCATTTTTTCTATTTCTGTCCTCAGATTCTCGAGGTAACGCGACACTACCGGGATAAGGATTGCATTCACGACTGTTGTACTGGTTCTCTCATACTCTCTATACTCCGGATCTACCTCGTATGAAGCAACTACAATTACACCGGGTAACCTTTTTAGAATGTAATCCTTTACTCGTATCTCATTCTCAGGATTTGCATAACTATGCAAGAAGGTGATGGCCACGGTTTCAATTTTCTCTTTATCAAGTGTTTCGACTATTCTGGAGAGTTCTTTTTCATCAACTCCTTTCACTATTTCACCTTTGGAATTTGTCCTCTCGTCAACTGTAAATCGATATTTTCTTGGAATTAGCGGCTCTGGCCGTTTGAAAAACAGGTTATAAAGTTCGGGTCGCTTTTGTCTCCCAATCTCGACGACATCTCTAAATCCTTTTGTTGTAATCAAAGCTCCACGTGGTATCTCAAGTCCCTTTTGGCCAAGGAATAAATTGGTACCTATAGTCGTAGAATGGACAATCCTTGTGATCTCTAATTCTCCCCTGCTCGTAAGTTTTTTTAAAGAATTTATCACGCCCGTCTGAGGATTTCTGGGTGTGGATGATACCTTGATATTCAACACCTTTAAGGTGTTTTCATCAAATGCCACAAGATCCGTAAATGTCCCACCTATGTCTATTCCCACTCTATACTTATGCATACAAAACTTATAAATTTTCACCAATGGATTGTCAATAGAGTTGTTTTATTTAAAAAGTTTGAATAGTTAGAAGGGTAAAAATTACTTTTTGATGAAATCGAGGATTATGTTTTTGTGGTCAAAAGCGAGTTTCTCCATAGGTATGTCTTCCAGTTTAAAAATGTGCGCCCGTCTGGCATCATCTTTCCCCACAGGAATACCCT
>JALSOD010000150.1 GCA_026986655.1 Caldifarciminota bacterium
CAAGTAGAGAACCTGAGTATGTAGTTGTGAACACACCTTCATCATCAAGCTCAATTAAACCCATCTTATCGAGATGGTCAAGATAATGTATGTCATCTCCAAGAACATCAGCGAATTTTACTCCTTCGTCACGTGCCTTGAGAAGAAGTTCTGCATGTCTTTTACGGATAACCATTATTCACCTCCCTTGTTATTTATTTTTAATGGAGGGGACTCACCCCTTCCAGCTCATTCCACTATTCCAGATTCTCTCTAATCTGATGGAGGAGATCGCTGGGGCTCTTAACAGGATATCTGAGTTTTTCCAGAATTTCCTCAGCCGGTTTATCTTTTATTTTGACGCCAGCAAGTCTTTCTACAAGTGCCTCTTTATCGACAGGGAAGTTAAGCCCCTTGATGCGTTTTAAAACTTCTATCGGCCAATAGATACCGAGAGTTTCGGAAGCACTTTGAAGAGCGAAAATAAAGACGTTCAGATTATCTCTCCCTTCTTTGATCTCTTTGTATGCAATTTTAGCAAGTCCACCTGCTGTATGAGCTTTGGGGGTTTTTTCTTTAAGTTCTCCCTCAATTTTTGCCATAACAAGGTCTGGATCAGCCCGAAGGATATTTCTCACAGTTTGTCTTGTTAATCCGAGGAAAGAGGCAATTTCGTCCTCTGTTTTAAATGCTTCTTCGGACAGCACAATTGCGTAGGATGCTTCCATTAATGAAGTAATCCATGTAAGGTTTCTAAGTTCGATGAGCTTTCTTGGACCACCGAGGATTTCGAGGGCTTTTAGAAAAACTCTTATAGCGAGCGTATCAATATCATAAGTTTTGATTTCATCTGGTTGGAGTACCGGCATTTTCTCACCTCCTTATCAGGTTTTTTTCAATAGGTCCTTGAGTCTTGGACCTATTTTTACAAGACCACCCTCGGTGATTTCCATCACATGTGTATCGGTATCGTGACCACACATACGGCATCCATCAATTCTGAAGAATCTTATCATCTCCCCGATAGGTCGTTTGTACAACCTTTCATCATACTGACTCTGGATCATTTTTTTCGTAAGTACCATTGTGCAGTCTACAATATGTGATACGGCATATCCACCAGCAGCTTCTGCTGAAAATTCTTCGTGACCGGAACGTTTCTGAGAAACGAGAAATGCTGTTTGGTACCATTTTTTGAGGAAATTGAAAATCTGACGAACAAAGGTCCTTGCAAGCATCTCCTTGGCCTCATATAACCCTGTAACAGAATCTATCACTGTGTATTTGATTTTATAGGTTTTTATGGTGTAAGCAAGGGTATCAAGTAAAACCTTTATGTCTTCACGTAGGGCGCCGTAGCTTGCAGCGTCGATAATGTAAATGTTGTCTTCAACAACCTTAGTATCTTCAATCCCCATCGCTGTTGCCCGCTCCTTAAGACCAATGGATAAAAAGGTTGCCGGGGTCTCTACAGTTATAAAGGCAACACGCTTTCCAAGTGACGCTTGCTTAACTGCAAATTGCTCGACCATAAGGGATTTACCCGTGTCGGATATACCGGTTAAGTTGACCACTGCGTAGCGCGGTATTCCACCAAGAGAGATCTTTTTTACCTTTCCGTTTTCGATTTTGGACGTAAAGAAGAGCTCATCCAGCCCCTCCACTCCGGAAGGAACACCCTCCAGCTTTGGGGCCTCCTTCCCCACCTCACTCAAATTTTTTACGCTTTCCTTTATAATGTTTTCCATATCGGTATTATAAATAAAAGTGTTAATCAGCTTTGTCAATACCCATAATGAAACTGGCGGATAATCAAAAAGGATTTTACATCCCCTTAGCCCATCTTCTTGCGAAGGTGGATTAGTTATACGACTAAGGAGGAGATTGGAAATCGTGGCTAATATTACCCACGAATTTAATTTTTTGTACGATGTATCACCAGAATATACAAGAATTTAGACTGTACAAGTTCTTATTGCAAACATAGAATATTTATGCATTCTTACTCACAAAAAGAGGGTGTCCTCGCTGATGAATACAAGAAGATTAAATTTTTATTGGAATACATATTCTCTTTTGTCTTATAGAATTACAATTCATTCAAAAACATGGGTAATTTCAGGAAATCGGGGTGTGAAGAAAGTGATTAATACAAACCTGTAGGAATTCTGGGAGTATGGAGTGAATAGGGGGGCGGGCGGCCGAAGGCCGCCCGCCCCCCTAAGATTTACTTAACCTCTTTGAAATCTCTGTAGTACATTACATGGTCAGCCCTTGGGGTGAATACGATACCCTTCTTGGCAGCAAAGAGGTTCACATAGTAGTAAAGTGGAATGTAGGGCATATCTTTGAGGGTAAGGCGGGTTATCTTGTGCATAATCTTTTCTCTTTTCGCCTGGTCCATGAGTGTATCCTGCTCCTCAATTAACCTGTCAACTGTGGGATTTGAGTACCCAGCATCGTTGAACCTTCCATAACCTTTCTCCTTGTCTCTTGTGTGCAGTATATTATCAAAGAAGGCTGCTCCATCGGCAGATGAGCAAGACCAACCAAGGAGAAAGAAGCTCGTTTTGTTGCTATTTACCATTGGGAAGAAGACAGCCTTTGGAATTGCGTTCACTTTCACTTTTATTCCAATCTTGGCGAGATCTGCAGCTATGGCAGCTGCAACCTTTTCGTCGTTGATATATCTGTCATTTGGTGCATCCAGTGTAACCTCGAAGCCGTTTGGATATCCAGCCTCTTTTAAAAGTTCTTTTGCCTTTTCTGGATCGTAGGGTGCTCTTTTGATCGTCGGGTCATATCCGAAAACAGTGCTGGGGAAGTACTGACTTGCAGGAGAATTGTATCCGCGGTTGATATACTTGATAATTCCGTTCACGTCGATTCCATAATAGAAAGCCTTTCTGACTCTCACATCCTTGAATGGATTTTCTCCGTGAGGTGTTTTCCCTTTGAAGATTTTGTCTCTTGCAACGTCAACACCTACGAAGATCAATCTCAGTCCATCAGTTTTAAAAAATGAGAATTTTGGATTCTTTGCGATCTTTTCTGCGTCCGTAAGAGGCACATCTTCAATTACGTCAACTGCTCCTGAAAGCAGAGCAGCAGTTCTTGCAGCGTCGTTTGTTAAAGGTCTCAAGATGACTTTATCAAAGTATGGTTTGGGACCCCAGTAATCTTTGTTGGCGACGAGTGTGATGTGATCACCTTTAACCCATTCTTTGAACTTGTATGGACCTGTTCCCATTGGATGGAATGCAATGTAATCTGGAGATTTCCCTTCCGTGGATTCTTTTGACATTATTCTAAGTCTTCTTAAGTCTCTAATGAGAACTGGCGCAGGTCTGCTGAGTTTGAATATGACGGTGTACTTATCTTTAATGATAACTTCTTTAATGGGTTTGAAGTAAACTTTGAACTGCGATTTCTCCCAGTTTTTGGCTCTGTCAACAGTGTATTTGACATCGTAGGCATCAAAGGGTGTACCATCGTGAAATTTCACGCCCTTTCTAAGATGAAACACGATGGTGCGTGGATCCTTGACTTCCCAGGATGTGGCAAGCCCAGGTTTTACTTTTAGATGAGCATCCAGCATCACAAGCGCATCGTAGATATTGTAATTGAAGGAGTTTGTAGGTGTTTCATTGAAGGCGAATGGATCGCCTGATCTTGGTTCGGACGAGAGTCCGACCACAAGTGTTTTTGCTGCCACTGTTCCTGCAAAGAACAGTGCGAGCAGTACGGACAACTTCTTCATACTACTAACCTCCTTTTTGGGTTTTTAAGTATTTTGCTTTTTCATTAATAAAGGAAACATGATACAAAATGACCCGGGGAGACTTCTTTAGGTTCGGGTCTCTCTTTTTTACATCTTTCCATTGCATGAGGGCACCTTGGGTGGAAAGGACATCCTGGTGGAGGATTTATAGGGGATGGAACTTCTCCTTCTATTGTGACCTTCAAAGGTTGTTTCACCTTCTCAACCGATGGGATTGAGTCAAACAGTGTCTTTGTGTATGGGTGAAGTGGATGTGTGAAAATTTCATCCGTGTTGCCCATTTCCACTATTCTTCCAAGATACATGACGGCTGTTTTATTGGAAATATGTCTAACGACACTCAAATCATGTGCGATAAACAGATAAGTCAGGCCATATTTTTCCTGAAGGTCCTCCATTAAATTTAAAATCTGTGCGCGAATAGAGACGTCGAGCGCAGAGATAGGCTCGTCAGCGACGATAAATTCAGGCTCAGTTGCAAGGGCTCTCGCAATTGCAATTCTCTGTCTCTGCCCTCCAGAGAATTGATGCGGATATCTGCTCTTGTACTCGGGCTCAAGTCCCACATTTACCATGATTTCCTCAACTTTCTCCCGTTCCTCTGCCCTGGAAGAAACTAATTTGTGAACCCTCAATGGCTCACTAATTAGATTATAAACCTTCATCCTTGGATTTAACGACGAGTACGGATCCTGGAAAATCATCTGCACATTCTTTTTAAAATCCTTGGGAGATTTTTTTAAAACCTCATCTATGGGTTTATTCCTGAAATAAATTTTTCCATCAGTTTGTTTGTAAAGTCCTACTATTGTACGGCCTGTTGTTGTCTTACCACATCCACTTTCTCCCACGAGAGCAAATGTATCACCTTTTTCTATTTCGAATGAGACACCGTCTATTGCCTTGACGTACAGTCTTTTTCTCTTCAGTTTACCATTTTCGAAGTGCCATCCCTCGAACACCCCGAGTTTAACGGGAAAATATTTTTTTAGATTTTCAACTTTTACAAGACTGTCTGTCATCGGCGATTCTCCTGAAATTAAAACATCTAACGTAGTGATTTTCTCCTACCTTCTCAAATTCAGGCATTTCTTTTTCGCAGATATCTGTTTTACAAAAACACCGCGGTGCAAATGCACACCCGGGTGGTAAATTTAACAAACTTGGCATAATCCCTGGTATCTGATAGAGTCTTTTATCTGTTCGGCCTGAGAGCTTTGGAATGGAACGTATAAGGCCAATTGTGTAAGGATGTTTGGGATTAAAGATTATTTCCTCGGTCGGGCCTATTTCCACCATTTTCCCAGCATACATAACAGCAATTCGATCGGCCATCTGTGCTACAACGCCCATGTCATGTGTGATAAGAATGATGGATGATCCTTTCTCCTGCGAAAGGCGTTTCATCAGATTTAGAACTTGAGCCTGGATAGTGACGTCAAGTGCTGTTGTAGGCTCGTCTGCAATTACGAGATCTGGATTGTTAGCAAGTGCTATAGCAATTACGACTCTCTGCCTCATCCCACCCGAAAATTGGTGAGGATAATCCTTCAATCTTTTCTCTGGAGATGGAATACCAACACTCTTAAGAAGTTTGATGCTACGCTCCCTAATTTCATCGCGCGACATATGAGGGTTATGAACCTTTATTGCTTCTTCTATTTGATAACCTATTGTGAAAACTGGATTTAGTGAGGTTAATGGATCCTGAAAAACCATACTTATCTTGTTGCCCCGGATTTTGCGCATCTCCTCTTCCGATTTTGGGATGAGATCATCTCCATGGAAATAAATGTGTCCATCCACTATTTTACCAGGTGGATCTATTGCCTTGAGAATAGAAAATCCGGTTATCGATTTACCAGCACCAGATTCCCCAACGATACCCAGAATTTCTTTTTCGTAAACTTCAAAACTAACGTCATCAACAGCCTTTACAATGCCCTTTTTGGTGAAAAAGTATGTTTTTAAATTTTTGACTTCTAAAATTGCCGTCATCTTTTCAATTTCGGATTTAAAATATCCCTTAATCTATCGCCTACAAGATTGATACCCATCACTATCAACATCAGTGCAACTCCTGGAAATACAGAAACCCACCAGTAACCGGAGAATAAAACCTGATAACCCGATGCTATCATCGAACCAAGAGAAGGTTTGGTTACAGGTACTCCGAGTCCAAGGAATGAGAGAGTAGCCTCAAGGATGATAGCGTTTGCTATCCTGACAGTTCCAATGACAATAACTGGTGCAAGTACATTGGGAAGTATGTGTTTAAACATTATGCCAAGATGACCTACCCCAACAACTCTTGCAGAATCAACGTACTCTTTCTCCCTTTCAGCCAGGGTAGAACCTCTAACAGTACGGGCATAATATACCCAACCAACAACCGTGATAGCTATGATGATTTTATCAAGTCCCTGCCCCCAGATTGCCATAATCATCAGGGCTATCAGTAGAGCGGGGAAGGAGAGCTGTATGTCAGCGAGTCTCATTATGAGCATGTCAACTTTCCCACCAAAGTAGCCCGCTATCAAACCGAGGATTGTGCCAATAATGGCGGAAAAAACTGTACTCACGAGACCTACGAAAAGAGAGATTCTCATTCCGTAAAGGATGGTAGAGAAAACTCCTCTTCCCTGGTCGTCTGTGCCGAGTAAAAATCTAATACCGTCTGCGACGTAGCCCGGTGGCTTGTATGCGTTCTGAAGGTTCAACTCTTTCAAATCGTAAGGGTTTTGGGGTGCAATGAAATTGGCAAAGATTGCAGCCAGCGTGAGCACTACTATCAAAACAAGACCGAAAACGGCTTCCTTACTCTCGAAAAATTCCTGAACAGTTTCGTTTTTAAATATTCCCTTCATTTCAGCCTGATCCTTGGGTCAAGGAATGTATAAGCAATGTCGACAAGAAGATTTATAATTACAAAAATGACGGCCACGATCATCAGATAAGCAACCACAACCGGCCTATCGAGAAGGTGAATGGAATCTATAACAAGTTTACCCATGCCTGGCCATGCAAATATAGTCTCGGTCACTACTGCAAATGCCAGAATCCCGCCAAAATTTAGACCAATAATGGTAATTACCGGGATCATGATGTTCTTCAACGCATGAACAAATATAATCTTCTTTTTGGAAACACCTTTGATTTTTGCAAATTTAATGTAATCTTGAAGAAGAACTTCCATCATTCCTGCCCTGACGAGACGCACTATCAGAGCAAGATGATAACCTGCAAGTGTAACTGAAGGAAGAATCAGATGCTTTATTCCATCCCATGTTAAAAAGCTCCAGGGAATACCAAATACTTTAACGGTTTCTCCTCTACCGGATGATGGTAACCACCCAAGGGTTACAGCAAAAATGAGGATCAGCATGACTCCCACCCAGAATGTTGGGAACGAAATTCCGAATAGGGAACCTATCATTATGGCCTTACTGTATATCTTCTTCGGATTTACAGCAGCTATTATTCCAAATGGAATGCCAAAGATTACCGCGATGATGGTTGCCATCATGGCAAGTTCAAACGTAGCAGGCATACGCTCGAAGATGAGTTCAACCGCTGGAGCATTGTTTACATATGAATAACCGAGATTTCCATGAAGGGCATGCTTTAAAAATTGGAGATACTGAACATGAAGTGGTTTATCGAGACCGAGAGCTTTTCTCAACTGAGCAACCTCAACTTCCGTTGCATCTGGCGGCGCAAGTAGTTCAACAGGATCGCCGGATACGTATACCATTACAAAAACGAGGAGTGAAACCGCCAGTAACACAATTATACTTTGCCACAATCTTCTCAGGATTATTTCTAACATGACTATGAATGGCTGGAATTTTATTCACTGGATATAAAACAGTCAAGTGACTGAAGCTCCCTAAGTTAAGAAAATCCCTGAAATTTCAATGAACTCCTGAATTGAAAATTTATTCGTTTTTTTGAAGTAATCCGGGTGATTAACTATTCCCACTAAAGCCTGAATTTGGGTGTCTGTGATTGTAATGTTTAATTTAATCGTTCCTTACTTGATTAAGGAAAAGATTTTTCTCCACCAGATATGTTTTTCAAACCGGGGAAATGGCTTATAATAGAAGTCCCAATATGGGAGGTGATCTTTATAGGAAAATTTAAAGTTAATGAGAAAGACATCTTTAAATTCAAAACCAATTGCCATACCTCTCTGGAAGAAGATATTTGATAAAGTTTTTTCATTTAGCATTCTTTTAATGCTATTCCCATTTTTCCTTATAATCGCTGCATTGATTAAACTCACATCAAAAGGACCTGTTTTTTACAAACAGAAAAGAATCGGGTACAAGGGGAAATATTTTTATCTTTATAAATTCAGGACCATGGTGATAAATGCAGATGAGGTACTTGAAAGTGTCTTAAGAGAAAATCCAAAGATGAGAGAGGAATTTTTGACATTAAATAAACTTACCCATGACCCAAGGATCACAAAAATTGGCAAGATTTTAAGAAAAACCAGTCTCGACGAACTCCCGCAGTTTATCAATGTTCTAAAAGGCGATATGAGTATCATTGGCCCAAGGCCTATAACCGATAGGGATATCTACATTTACCTCACGAATCTCGACTACATTACAAAACTGCCACCAGGATTGACCGGTCTATGGCAAGTTTCTGGAAGGAATGATTTGCCAATCGAAGAAAGGGTCAAACTTGACAGATATTATGTGGATCACCTTTCGTTTCCCCTTGATTTGAAGATCCTATTCAAAACGCTCTTCGTCATTGTAAAAGGGACAGGAGCTTACTGATGATTTTCTTTGAGACCGGAACCGTGCTGAAGAGAGAGACTTTTGACTCTGACAAACTTTTGATTAAAGTGGAAAGTGATCAGATTTGGCAGAAAGCAAGGCCGGGTCAATTTGTCGAAATCCGTGTCAATTCGAGACTTGATCCACTTTTGAGAAGACCGTTTAGTATCGCATTTACAGATGAATCATCTATATGGCTTCTAATTCAAATTAAGGGAAAAGGCTCAAAGATTATTGCAAACTCAAGCCAGCTCGAGATCATGGGCCCTCTTGGAAATGGATTCCCTGAATTAGAAAATGTCTCACTTGTAGGTGGTGGATCCGGCATTGCCCCTCTCATTTTTTATTACAAAACTTATCCAGACAGGGTGAAACGAGTGTACTTCGGTTTTAAGACAAAACCTAATTTTAATCTTTATAAATTGATTCCCCAAAAGAAATTGGTGCTGGTCACTGAAGACGGTTCAACAGAATTCAGAGGGCTTGTCACACAGTTTATTGAATGTAAAAACGATGTACATCTTGTTTGTGGACCGACTCCAATGATGAAAGCCTTGAATAAATTAATATCATCAGATAAATTATATTTTTCACTCGAAAGTTACATGGGATGTGGAGTTGGAATATGTATGGGATGTGCGGTTAGAAAGGGAGATGGTAATGGATACTATAGAGTTTGCACCGAAGGGCCTGTATTTAGAGCTGATAAAATATTACTATGATAAAGACAAAAAAGTTGAAATTTTATATTAGAACTTTTGGCTGTCAGATGAATGTCTATGATTCCCGTCTCGTAAGTGAATCTCTTAAATTGTCGGGATTTGAAGAGGTGAATACCCCGGAGGAAGCTGATGTAATTCTATCCAACACATGTTCTGTAAGGCAAAAAGCAGAAGAGCGGGGGGTAAAATTTTTAAGAGACTATAAAAAACAGGGAAAAATAACTGTAATGCTTGGGTGTGTTGCACAGCAACACAGAAGGGACCAAGTTCTCCCTGGAGTTGATCTTGCTTTCGGGACGAGAAGTTATATACTACTGCCTCAATACATTATGGGTTATTTAAATGGGAATGCCCCTGAAAACCGTATCCTGGGAGAAGATTTTGGCCTGCTTGAGTTGACGGATACACCACTTAAGAGGCGGGCGACCTGGATTCAGGAGTACGTTAATATAATGCAGGGATGTGATAACTTTTGTTCTTACTGCATTGTACCTTTCACAAGGGGAAGAGAGATTTCCCGACCCTCAGAGCACATTTTGAAGGAACTTATCAATCTTCAGAAGCAGGGAGTAGTAGAAGTAACGCTTCTCGGTCAGAATGTTAATTCGTATTTCGACGGTAAACGTCAATTTTATCAACTCCTCGATCTTCTGGATAAAGAAACCGAATTTTTGCGCATACGGTTCACAACATCTCACCCGCGAGATTTGACCTATAAAGTTTTAAGAGTTATTGCGGATTCGACCAGAATAACAGATTGGATCCATCTACCCCTTCAGGCAGGTTCCACGAGAATTTTGAAGAAGATGAGGAGAGGGTATACAAAGGAAGAGTACATCGAAATTGCGAATATGATCAGAGAAGTTTTGCCTGAAGCAACAATTACGACTGACATCATGGTTGGATTCCCTGGAGAGACAGATGAAGATTTTGAGGATACATTGGACGTTGTGAGAAAAGTTAAGTTTGACCATGCTTTTACATTCATCTACAGCCCACGGCCTGGAACTCGCGCTGCAAAGCTAAAAGATGATACATCAAATGAAGTTAAAGGAAAGAGACTGAGAATTTTGATAGAGGAAGTCAACAGGATAGCACATATTCAGAGGACCAGGATGATAAGTAAGTTTTACGATTTCCTCGTTGAAGGGGAATCTCGTAAGGATAAATCTCTGTCCGCCGGAAGAAATAGAGGATTTATTAAAGGAGTAATCCTTGGAAATTATCCTCCAGGTAC
This sequence comes from Caldifarciminota bacterium, assembly GCA_026986655.1. Lineage (GTDB taxonomy): Bacteria > Hydrothermota > Hydrothermia > B15-G9 > WFZT01 > WFZT01. The sequence continues at coordinate 10,513 of JALSOD010000150.1, forward strand.
CTATCTGATTGGCAAAGTCATTGATGTGAAGGGTCTCGCTCCAATAGTTCAACCAGTAAAAATTATTGACAAATTTGAAATTTATAACGAATTAACCCTTTCTGTATAAAAATTTCTGCAAAATCTAATATTTATAAGATTCATATTCCGTTCGAAACTTGAAAAGTAGGTTGACAGATCGATATATAAAACAATATATTTCAGCATTAAATAAAAGGAGGTGTGTCGTATGAAGAGGTTGCTTACGCTGGTATATATACTCATAGGGCTGCTCGTCTTGGGCGGTAATGCAAATGCTCAAGATGTAGTAAAAGTTGGTGTTGACCTCGAGATGACTGGAGCAGTGGCTGCGTTTGGGCAGATGACATGGACTGGTATCCAGATTGCCCATGAGATGCAGCCGACAGTACTTGGGAAAAAGGTCAAACTCGTACTTGGTGACAATAAGTCAGACAAAATTGAAGCAGCAAACGTTGCTCAGAGACTGATCAAAAAAGATCATGTTGTGGCAATCATAGGTGCCGTGGCTTCCTCACATTCACTTGCAATCGCTCCGATTTGCGAGGAAAATCATGTTCCTCAAATTACCCCTTCTTCAACAAACCCCCTTGTTACACAGAACAGAAAATGGGTCTTTAGAGCATGCTTTATTGATCCATTCCAGGGAGACATGCTTGCAAAGTTTGCTGTTAATTACCTCCATGCAAAGACAGCCGCTGTTTTGACTGATATTGCTCAGGACTATTCAGTTGGTCTTTCCAACTTCTTCATTAAGAAATTCACACAGCTTGGTGGTAAGGTCGTGTCCCATGCATTCTATCAGACGGGCGACCAGGATTTCACTGCCCAGTTAACAGCGATTAAAAAACTCCATCCTGACGTAATCGTAATTCCAGGTTACTATACCGAAATTGCCTTGATAGCACGTCAGGCGAGAGAGCTTGGAA
>JALSOD010000151.1 GCA_026986655.1 Caldifarciminota bacterium
GAGGGTAGAGAACCCTTACAAATAAATTCTCGAGGGTTTCAATATCAGAGACGATCCTTGAAAGCAGGTCACCTGACTGAAAAGATGTGAGTTTAGCCGGGACCAAAGGTTCAATCTTTTCATAAAACCAGACTCTCATGTAACCAAGAATTTTGAAAGTTACGTTGTGAGAGATAAGTCTTTCAAAGTATCTGAAGACACCACGAGATATTCCAAAGAATCTGACACCTGTGATTGCGAGCTGAAGGGTGTAGAGGGGAGGGTGGAGCGCTGCACTTGCGATTATGTAGGCTGAAGTTGCCATCAGCCCGATGCTGGAAAGCACGGTTGCCAATCCAAGAGAGGTTGCCCCTAACATACTGAACACATAGGATTTGACGAAGTTCAATAGTCTCCTAAAGGTTCTCATGGCCTCCTCTATATTTTTTAACAAGTCCGGGATACAGCTTTCCACCTTTTAAAAGCTCATCATGAGTACCCTGCTCAACAATTTTTCCGTTATCAAGCACTACAATTCTGTCGGCCCTGATTACAGTACCGAGTTTGTGGGCAATAATCAGGGCGGTCTTTGACTGCATTAATCTGTAAGTTGCCTCTGTGATCATGTTTTCGATTTCAGGGTCAAGATTTGCAGTGGCCTCATCTAAAATGAGAATTGGCGAATTCTTCAGGAAAGCCCTTGCGATGGCGATCCTCTGGGCCTGTCCGCCACTCAATCTCGATCCTCTCTCACCAACAATTGTTTCGTAGCCTTCCTCAAGTTCAATGATGAATTCATGCGCATGGGCGGCCTTTGCCGCCTCCACAACCTCTTCAAAACTTGCATCGGGCCGAGCAATCAGGATATTTTCCATGATAGTTGTATTGAAAATGTATGGAGATTGGGGAACCCAGGAAACGAGCTTTCGCCATGCATCAGTAGAAATTTTTGATAAAGGAATAGAATCCACGTATATTTCTCCCCTTTCAGGCTTTATGAATTTAAGTAACAGGCTGGCTATTGTGGACTTTCCAGCGCCTGTGGGTCCAACGAGGGCTATTTTCTCGCCTTTACCAAGTTCAAAATTGATTCCCCTAAGGGCCTCTCTGTCACCGTATGAGAAGCTCACATCTTTGAAGATAATGCGCTCATTGAACTCCACATTTTTCAACAACTTGGGCTCTTCGGGAGTTTTAATCGATAGGATCTCGTAAATTCTATTTGCAGCTTCAACGCCTGCCATACCAGAGTGGAATTTTGCACCAAGCTGTCGGAATGGTGTATAAAATTCCGGTGCAAGTAACAGGATAAAGAAAGCCTGCTCGAAAGCGAGCTTACCGTAGAGTAATCTAAGCCCTATTTCCACCGCTACAATTGCAGTGCTAAGAGTAGCTATCAATTCAAGTGTAAGGGCAGATATGAAAGCTATTTTGAGTACACTGATAGTTGTTTTTCGAAATTCCTCCACGGTGCGCTTCAGTCTTTCTTTTTCCTCCTTTGAGCGGTTGAGTACCTTAAGTGTGGTGAGTCCCTGAATCACGTCAAGCAGATATGCACTCATCTTGCTCAAAGTTTTCCACTGCTTCCTTGTGATTTTCTCAGCTGCAAGACCTATGAGGTACATGAAGAATGGGATAAGAGGGGCGGTGATGATAAAAATCAAACCCGTGTAAAAGTCACGCGGAAACAAAAAAAAGAGAACTATAACGGGAATCACGGCAGTGAGAATGAGCTGAGGGATGTATTCCCTGATATACGGGTCAAGTTTTTCAATCCCCTCTGTAAGTATTGTTGTAAGCTCTCCAGTAAGCTCTTTGCTGGTGAATGAAGGCCCAAGTGAAATGATTTTTCTTAAGAGTCGTTTCCTGAGGCTGTTCCTCGTATTGATCGAGATACTTGTTGTGAGGATAGAGTTTATATAGAGAGCCAATGCCCTAATAGCCACAATTAAGGCAAGTAAAGTAATGAGAGGAGATAGTTGTTTGAGTGAGTAGTGATTTAGGAATGCGAGGTTGACAATTTTGCTGAAATATCGTGCCTGAAGAACAATCAATATGCCGATGATTATGCTGAGAAGACCGGTTAAAACGAGAAGGAGTCTTTGACTTTTTAGCTCGTTGTAGATACGTTTATCCACTTTCATGTGGGTAAATTATAAAGAAGGGGAAAGTAATACTGATACCGATTGGACAATAATCCTTTAAAAGTTTTGTCCACAGTTTTATACAGATTTCAATATGAAGGAAGACTCATCTCAATTTTCCCCCTTCTTCAGATAGGAATTTTGGAACGACATTTTATATGAGATTAAGGTTAACTATAAAAATAAAAAAATGAGTTTTTAAAATTTTTTTAAATTGAAACCCGTACTTTTTGATATAGCTCAACCTTCTTTTTATAAAACCGTCCTCATTAATTTCACTGCAGATTGATCTTATCATAAACCCAATTCCGTGAATGTTTCCCCTTCTCGTTCCTGATTTGAATAGTGATATTTAGTCAAATTTCTTCAAATTACTAAGTAGCTTTTACACTACGATAAAAACAACTACTTGACAAATCGTATTTATTACCCTTTGAATTTAAATGTTCGATAATAGAAGAAGGAGTTGTTAAAATGCAATATAGAAATAGCCCTGGGGAGAAAGTGAACAGGAGGGGTAAAGGTGAGAAAGGGAGGGGGATGTAGATATTTAAGCTTTAAATCGAAGAATTTTATCGGATTAAACAGTTTTCCCCTAAAACATAATAAAACTCTTCTATCGGGACCATTTAGTCTAAGAAATACCCATAGGTTTGATTTTTCCATGAAGGAGGTGAGGAGTTATGAGGGTGGTGATGTAGTTCTGTGGTTATTTTATAAATGTTTGGTAAAAGAAAAAAATAAAGGAGG
>JALSOD010000152.1 GCA_026986655.1 Caldifarciminota bacterium
TATTCAAAAGAAATCACAGATCGTGAGATTCCTTACGCCCTAGAGATACTTCCAAAAGTTTCTTTTGCGAGGATAAAGAGCGAGCTTGAAAGGACCGCCGAAGAGGAAAGACGGGCATCCATGTTTCGTGAAATAGCGAGATTTGGATTGCTAAAGCACCTTGGCGAGGCTGTAGGATGTGATGAATTTGAGAAATTAGATGAAATCCTCGGAATTAAATCTCCCGCGCACTGGCTTTATTTTACACTTTTGGTCGTGAAGTTAGACCCACACCTGCCAGATTTGAGAAGAAGAGAGAGGAATTTTGTCAAAACTTTTCTGGAACTAATGAATCGGTCCATTCCTGATGATCCAATGAAAATTCATTCGACATTCTATAATATGGATCCCGAGGTGGCACTCCTTGTCGGTTTGATTAAAAAAAGAGATGATATTGTTGATTACTATCAAGCCAGGAAACGCATAAAAATTCACGTTAAAGGGGATTTACTTGTAAATTCAGGAATAAGGGATGAGAATATCAGGAGATTTCTCATTGAGCTTTTTGTAAAAAAGTGGCTCGGTGAAATTAAGTCCGAAGAAGAGGAATTGGAATATATAAAAAAATGGAATCCCTGAAGGAAGAGTGTGGCGTATTTGGCGCCTATGATTTTGAGGGTGAAAATGTAAACCTTGATCTTTTCTACGGCCTTTTTGCGCTTCAGCACAGGGGGCAGGAAGGAGCAGGATTTGTGCTATTTGATGGTGAAGAATTTCTCCATTATCGAAACACTGGCCTTATAAGCCAGGTGTTTAGCACCGGCAATATCAACCAGAAAAGGGGATTCCTTGGGATTGCTCATACAAGATACTCGACACAAGGTAAGTCCAAAAGATTGGAGAACTTACAGCCAATTGTTGTTAGACATTCCAACCGCGTGGTTGCACTTTCACACAATGGTAATCTTTCGAATTATACCGAGCTGAGGAGGGAGATAGAACGTTCAGGGGGTATTCTTGTAACGGATACAGATAGTGAGGTTTTTCTCCACCTGTATTTGAAGCCTTGTAGAAGAAGGTTTGATTCTGAGGAGGAAGAAATTGTTTGCAGAATAAATTCTGCCGCCAGGAAGATAAGAGGAGCATACTCGATAGTTATGATGGACCACAACAATCTCATTGGATTTAGAGACCCTCACGGTTTCAGGCCACTTGTACTTGGTAGGAAGGGTAAAAGATACTTCATTGCGTCAGAGACCTCATCATTTGATGCGCTCAACGCAGAATTTGTGAGAGAGATTGAGCCTGGAGAAATTGTGATTATAAATCCTCAATATGGAGTTTTAAGTGCTCGGGTTGATCTTTCATATCCAAAGTCTCAATGTGTATTTGAGCTTATTTACTTTTCTCGCCAGGACAGCATAATCTTTGGTCAGAGTGTCTATGAATTCAGGAAAAGAAGTGGTGAGAAGCTGGCTGAGAGGGAAAGAGAGAAAATTGACGTTGTGGTCCCTGTGCCCGATTCTGGTTTCCCTGCTGCCCTTGGATATTCCCAGCGTTCTGGAAAGCCTCTGGAGCTTGGACTGATTAGAAGTCACTATGTTGGAAGAAGTTTTATTGAACCCACACAGTTTGACCGTGTGAGTGCCGTGAGGATGAAACTTTTGCCCGTATCACGGGTTTTAAAGGGCAAGTCAGTCGCTCTCATTGATGACTCGATAGTGAGAGGAACTACATCCCGTGATATAGTCAAAATGTTGTACGATTATGGTGCGCGGGAGGTCCATCTCAGAATCGCCTCTCCTCCCATCATTTCGCCGTGTTTCTTTGGAGTTGATACCCCTACAAGAGGGGAGCTTGTGGCAGCGAGTAAATCCGTTGATCAGATAAGGGAGTTCGTAGGGGCAGATTCCCTGATGTATCTTGATGTCAACGATCTTTATGAGATTCTTGGTGAGAAAGCAGGTGATTTTTGTTTCTCCTGTTTCACGGGTGTTTACAAGAGATTTACACTACCTGATCGAGAAGGTTTGTTTGAGACCATAAAGTAAGATAACTTCACTACCAGCAATTATTTTTTGACAAAAATGAAAGATGGCTTTCTTTTTTAACTATTTGACTATATGAATTCCCCCGTGGAGAGAGGAGAATCATAAGAGAGATTGAATCATCAGGTTTTTTCAGCCCTCAATGCCTTCTAAAGAAGGTGGGATTTTTTATCGTCCTTTGGTTGAATTTGCTTCCGTTTGTCCTAAAAAGAATTTTTTGCGAAATCATTCTGAAAAATTTTTCCTCTGACTACTCTGTAAATATGACTGGATTTTACGATGTTGCTGTAAACAAAATTTACACACTTCTGACTGGATTGGTTTACAGATTTTTACATGTGTGTAAACATAGTTTACAATCACGGATGAATTTGTTTGTAAAAATCAGCTTAAACACAGGATTTTTGAGTGGAAGCAAAATTGCCAATTAGGAAATTGATGAGAGCTGCTCTCTTTTACGATCTTGGTGTTCGAGACTATAGAGAGGTCTGGGATTTTCAAAAGGAATTGGTGGAGCGGAGGATTGCTGGTGAAATTCCAGACACTGTGATCTTCTGTGAGCATTTTCCAGTATTTACGATTGGCAAGCACGGGGGACATGACAACATCAGATCCGGAGAAAACCTCCTGGAGATTCCCATTTACGAGGTCGAAAGGGGTGGAAATATCACATTTCACGGCCCAGGTCAGCTTGTTGCTTATTTCATTTTTAAAGTTCAGGATGTTCACGAATTCACCCATGAAATTCTCCAATCAGGAGTTGATTTACTCAGTGAGTATGGCATTTCTGCATACATCAAGAAGGGTTATCCCGGCGTGTGGGTGGGTGATGAAAAAATTGC
>JALSOD010000153.1 GCA_026986655.1 Caldifarciminota bacterium
ATCGTAAGACTCTCAATGGCGATAAAGACCCCACTTTCATGGATAAGAACCGCCACCCTTGGATCTTTTGGAGCTGCAGCAGCATCAGCAAAGATTTTGAAATTGAACAAAGAAAAAATCCACAATACCCTTGGAATAGTTTATTCCCTCACATCTGGAAATGCCCAGACACTGATTGATGGTGGTCTGACAAAGAGAATGCAGCCTGGTTTCAGCTCAAGATCAGCCGTTTTCTCCGCTTTACTCGCAGAAAAAGGTATAAATGGAGCCATAGATGTATTTGAGGGTAAATATGGTTTCTTCAATCTATACGAGAAGGGAATCTACGATAGAGTATCAGTTCTCAAAAATCTTGGCAAGGAATTCTACGGAGATAAACTTTCCATAAAGCCCTACCCATCCTGCAGAATGACACATGCATCTATTGACGCAACTCTGGAACTCGTAAAAAGCGAAGACATCAAATTAGAGGAAGTTGAGGGTGTAGAGGTTTACGTTTCAAAGATGGCCAAAACGATGGTTGGAAAATTCAAACTTGAGGGAAATCCGCAGGTTGAGGCACAGTTCAGCATCCCTTACACTGTGGCAACCGCTATCCTCAAAAGAGATGTATTCCTGGACGACTTTGAGGTTCCAAATGTTCTCGGTAATAAAGAGAGATTAGAATTTTTGGAAAAAGTCAAGGTCTATGAAGATCCAGAAATAGCTGAGAAGGAGATTTCCATTGCACGGGTAAAGATTATCACAAAGACAAGAGGTATCTTTGAGCACAGAGTAGAAGGATTAAAGGGCAGTCCCGCAAGACCTATGAGTGAAGAGGAAATTACCGAAAAATTCAGGAAATGCCTCAAATATGCAGGAGAACCTGACGATAATGTAGAGAAAATTTTAGAAATTATCAAAAATTTTGAGGATTATGAACTCCCCCAATTGCTCGAAAGGGTTTAAACTATGCAGGTGTTGAATTATGATGTTGTAATTATTGGCTCAGGCATCGCTGGTTTGAGGGCACTTTTTCAATTTTTGATGAAGAGTGGGGAGAAACAAAGAATCGCTCTTATTAACAAAGCCCAGATGATGCGTTCCCATTCTGTGGCAGCAACAGGGGGTACAGCAGCAGTTTTAAGACCTGAAGAGGGTGATAGTTATGAGCTTCACGCCTGGGACACTATTAGAAACGGGGAATTTCTCTCAGATCAGGACGCAGTCTTCAAACTTGTTGAGGAAATTCCGAAAGAAATTTACTTCTATGATCACATAGGATTGCCCTGGTCCAGAAGAGAAGATGGCAAAATTGCCCAAAGAATACTTTCTCCTCACAGCTTCCCAAGATGTGCATACGCCGGAGGATGGACAGGATTTCACATGGTTCAAACTCTTTATGATAACGCTACAAAATTTGACAATTGGGATAGATTTGAAGAATGTATGGCGCTTGACCTTGTGATGCTGGATGGTGAAATAGCTGGTGTCACAGTCTGGGACTTGATTGCAGGAGAGCTCTATTTACTGAAAACGAAGGGAGTTATAATAGCCACTGGTGGCCTCGGTAGACTCTTTAAATTTACAACTTATTCTTATCAGACCACTGGTGATGGATTTGCTATGGCCCTGAGGGCAGGAATACCCCTAAAAGACATTGAATTTATTCAGAACAACGAAACAAGTCTCGTTCCTTCCGGTATTTTGATTGGTTCATCAGCTCGTAGATTAGGAGGTAAAATTCTCAATGCCAAAGGCGAAAGGTTTATGGAAAGATATGCCCCGGAAACACTCGAAATGTCACCCAAGGATGTTGTGGCTCGCGCTATCATGACGGAGATCAAGGAGGGGAGGGGATTCAAGGGCCCCAAAGGTCTTGATTACGTGGTTCTTGATGTAACCCATCTTCCAGAACGGGTGAAGAAAATAACACTTTCCTCGATCAGGGAACCGGTAATGAAACTTACCGGTCTTGATATTGTCGACAGCCCGATACCGATAAGACCGGCCGCACATTTTTCAATGGGAGGGATTAAAACGGATCTTTACGGACAGACTAAAATCCCGGGCGTTTGGGCCGCAGGAGAAGTCGCATGTCTTTCGATACACGGAGCAAACAGGGCACTTGCCAATTCAACCGCTGAGTGTACTGTTTGAGGAAGGATCACTGGAGAAGAAGCCCTCAAAAGATCAAAGAAAATTAGGAATTTCATGGACGTTAATTCTGAAGTTATTAAAGAGGAAGAATTAAAGATTTTATCTCTTCTAAAAAGACGAGAGCAAGGAGAGTCCGTTTATGAACTCAAAAAAGAGCTTAACGATACAATGGAAAAGCACCTGCGTGTCTTCAGAAACCGGAAAGGGATGGAAGAGGCGAGAGAAAAGATAAAGGAACTTCGAGAAAGGTTTGACAAAGTCAGGCTCAAGGATTCATCTCCATATTACAACCTGGAGCTCCTGGCTTATTTCGAATTGAGAAATATGCTTGACCTCGCAGGTGCCGTTGTTGAAAGTGCACTATTTAGAGAGGAGTCACGGGGTCCACACTACAGAACTGATTTCCCTCAAAAAGATGATAAAAACTGGCTCAAGCATACACTCGTTGAAATGCATGGCCAGGAATATCATCTGTCAACTGAATCTGTACGAATCACTCATTTTAAACCCAATTCGTAAAAATTTCATTTATCATTTACGTGTTTTTTTATATATCCATTATTCTTTATGTTGGAAGTTTTGTTAACGGGAAACTGTGATTTCTTAAGACAACTTTTTGAATGTAATTGAATTTTTATTACTGAAGAATACTAAAGTTCGGCTTTTGGGCAATAATTAAATATTGAATTTTTTGTGCAAGAGAACGATAGTAGATTTAG
>JALSOD010000154.1 GCA_026986655.1 Caldifarciminota bacterium
GTGATAGTATGAAAAGGTTACCTGCTTTTGCTGGAAGTTTTTATCCAGGAGAAAAAGAAAGTTTAATTTCCATGCTTGATGAGCTATTTAGAAAAGCGGAAACGAGAGAAGTAAGAGGGAAGATTAGAGGTCTTATTTCCCCCCACGCCGGGTATCCATTTTCTGGAGTTATTGCAGCAACGGGTTACAAAACCTTAAGAAATTCAGGTATAAAAAATGTGATAATAATTGGGCCGAGTCATCAAGTCCCATTTACAGGAATGGCGGTTTTTGAAAGTGGAGTATGGCTAACTCCACTGGGCGAGGTCAAAATCAATGAAAGACTCGCAAAAAAGATGGTAGACTCATCACCAATTTTTATTTCGGACTCGAAAGTTCATTTCAACGAACATTCTATAGAAGTTCAGATCCCGTTTCTCCAGTATATCCTTGATGACTTTGAGCTTGTCCCGATAATGATGGGGATTCAGGATGAGCCAATTGCTGTTACGGCCAGTGAGGCACTGGCCAGAGTCTTAAAGTATGAGGACAACTTTATCCTCATAGCAAGTTCTGACCTCTACCATGGCTATTCTGTTGAAGAATGTGAGAAATACGATGCTTACACGGTGGGCTTGATTTTAAAGGGAGATGAGAGGGAGATAATTAGAGAGGCAAATTCTGGAAGGGCTATGGCTTGTGGAGCTGGTCCTGTAGCAACTGTGATTGGGACGTTGAAGAGGCTTTTCCCCGTTAATATTCAGCTTCTTGCCTACACAAATTCTTCCAGGGTCACCGGGTCGTTCAGTGGATATGTTGTCGGATACGCTTCGATCGCAGTCTCAAAGATTGAGGAAGAGGACGATTATCTTACAAGAGAGGAAAAGGAGTACCTGATTCAAATTGCAAAGGAGGCGGTGTACAATGCGATCAGGGGTAAAAGCTATTCTCCTCCACCTCCACCCACGGATAAGCTTGCAAAGCCTTCAGGTGTTTTTGTGACGTTGAAACTTAATGGAATGCTTAGAGGGTGTATAGGGTATGTATTGCCTGTGAAGCCACTTTACATTGCAACAGCTCAGGTGGCAGCTGATGCAGCGGTTAACGACCCCCGTTTTCCACCGGTCTCTGTCCGGGAGTTTGATGACCTTGAATTTGAGATTTCTGTACTTACTCCACTTGAGAAGGTTGAAAATATAGAAGAAATTGAGGTGGGAAAACATGGTTTGCTAATTCGTTCTGGTTATTATCAGGGGGTACTCCTGCCTCAGGTTCCTGTGGAATATGGATGGGATAGGTACGAATTTCTTGACAATACATGCCTGAAATCTGGGCTTTCGCGCGGTTGCTGGAAGGAGCCAGGTGTTGAGATTTACAAATTTAGCGCTTATATTTTCACAGATAAAGATTTACAATAGCGCCCGTAGCTCAAGAGGAAAGAGCGTGAGATTCCGGATCTCAAGGTTGGGGGTTCGAGTCCCCCCGGGCGCTCATCTTTGATATGAAAGAATACGAAATTTTCAAAGAAATTTCTCATAGGCAGAACAAGAAGATTACAAAACAGAGAAGTATCATCGTAAAAAAGATATTCTCTCTCCACAAGCATTTCTCGGCCGATGAGCTTTTCAAAATGCTAAAAAAAGAATACTCCGGTATCTCACGAGCCACAGTTTACAGGACTCTTAAAGTACTGGTGGATATGGGATTCGTTGAGGAGAGAGAGTTTGGCAGAGGGAAGAAGTACTACGAGCATATCATCGGGCACGATACTCATTCGCATTTTGTCTGTATTCGCTGTGGTAAGATCATTGAATTTAAGAGTGAGATCATTGAGCAGGAGATTTATAAGATTGCCGGTGAGTATGGATTTGAAGTTGATAAAATTTCAACCATAGTTTATGGGGTTTGCAAAGAATGCCGAGAAAAGGGAGGTTAAGATGACCAGAGATGAAGCAATCAACCTTGTGAGAAAGTATGTAAAAAAGGAAAATCTTGTAAAACACATGCTCGCTGCAGGGGCCTGTATGAGAGAGTTCGCGGTAAAGTTTGGTGAGGACCCGGATAGATGGGAAGTTGCCGGTATCTTGCACGACCTGGATTACGAGGAGACGTATGACAAGCCCGATATCCACGCTATTAGAACAGTTGAAATGCTCAAAGAAATGGGTTTTGAGGATGAGGAGATCTTGAATGCGATCCTTGCACATGCATGGAAGAAAGATAGAGAAACCCTCATGGAGAAGGTACTTTACGCTGTTGATCCTACTACAGGCTTTATAGTTGCCTGTGCACTCATGCACCCCTCGAAATCTCTTGCAGGACTTTCTCTGAAATTCATGAAGAAAAGATTCAAAGAGAAAAGATTTGCAGCCGGTGCAGACAGAAATCAGATACGTACCTGTGAAGAATTTGGCATGTCCCTCGATGAATTTCTCGAGACATGCCTCGAAGGTATGAAAAAGATCAGTGACGAGCTTGGCCTCTGATGCTAAATGTACTTCTCGTAATTCTCATTACCTTTAACATCTCAGATTACGAGAAGAGATTCTACGAAAATCCCAATAGTAAGAATCCGGCCTTCAACACAGTAATTTCTTATTACAAATCTCGGGGGAATTACAAAGAGATTCTTGATCTCACTGAATATGGCTTGAGAAAGTATCCGGATGATTGGAAACTCGCCAGGTACTACTGCGAGGCCCTTATCAGAATGGGGGATAGAGATTCTGCCTTCAGCTTTGCTCAAAACCTTTTTAAAAAAAGGCGACCGATTCCCGCTTACAGAGCTTTTTACAATCTTTTTTACTTTAGCGGGAATAAAGACCTTGCAATGGAAATCCTGAGTAAAGGGAGGAAAGTT
>JALSOD010000155.1 GCA_026986655.1 Caldifarciminota bacterium
ATGAACAGGGGAAGACTAATTTCCTTAAAGCACTATAATCATTTGGAAAGGAATATAAATATGAGGATGACGATTTAAGTTATTTGGTAACTCATGAAAAAGAATCGCAACAAATACCTATTATCACAATATGGTTTAAATTAAATGATGATGAGAAAAAAATTCTATCATCTATCAATGAAGAATTTGAAAAGCAAACCGAAGTGGTGATTACAAGGTATTTTGACGGACACTACGAAATTGAAAAACCTGATCTCGGAAAGATACGATCAAAAATCAATGAAATTAAGCACTCCATCCTTGAAATCTTAAAGGAAAATAAAAACAAAATTAATGAAACATTTGATTTCTTGAATCAAATTGACAAGAACAAGCACATAAACTGGCTTAAATCACTTCAAAACGCAGATGGCGGGTTTAGCCATCAGCCAGGGCAAACATCTCATATAAGCAATACTTACTTTGCTATTAAGGCTTTAGCCGAGTTAGGAGCATTGAATCAAATTGATAAAAAGAAAGTGGTAGAGTTCCTCATATCATGCCAAAACCCTAATGGCGGTTTTGCACATTTACCAAATCAACAACCCTATCCTCAGTACACATACAACGCAATTTTCTTACTGAAGAAGTTTGGTGATTTAGACAAAATAGAGTTACAAAAGCATATCAGTTGGCTCAAATCTCTTCAACGGCTTGATGGTGGATTTTGGCCAGGAACAGGACAAGAACAATCACAAATGAACCCTACTTACTTTGCCACTAAGACTTTAATAGAACTGGGAGAATTAAACCGAATTAATGTAAGTAGGTTGGTAGAATTTATTTTATCTCTCCAACATCAAAATGGTGGGTTTGGGAACACACAGGGACAGCAACCTCATGTGCAGTTTACTTATCATGGAATCATGCTTTTGGGAGAATTACAAGCATACTTCTCTGAATTGTTTGACAAATATCTTCAGGAGTTAGAGAGAGCTTCTGACCCAGCGGAAGTAGATAAATTAGTGAAAGGTATTTTAAATATAGTTCCAGATGAGAAATTGGTTAATTCGATAAAAAAGGAAGTTGAAAAATTAAAAGGTGCAAAAAGCGATGTGTTAGAGAGAATCCTAGAAATAATTCCCAGTTTTGTGTATTTTGATGCGATAGATATTATAGGAGACTACGTCTCCCTAAATGAATACTTAGAAAACAAAGAAAAATATAAAACTTTTAAAAATTTATTTAAACTAGCAGATTTAGATGTCGAGAGGGTAAAAAACATCTCGAATCCTCATAGAAGAAAACTCCTCTTTAGAAATGCATCTGCAAACATAACAGGAATGATTAATGAGTTTTGGAAGCAGGAGAACGTAACTGTGAACCTAGATATAGATGGAGATAAAATTTTGGTCTTTGTTGAAGATGAACTCGGTGCTAAAGCAGATCCGCCAAGCAGGAGAAGTGATGGGTTCAGATGGTTCCTTTCATTTTACATAAATTTCATGAGCGAAACAAAAGGCGAGTTGAAGAATGCTGTATTACTGCTTGACAATCCAGGATGGGTTTTGCATCCTTCAGGACAAAAGGACTTGTTAGATGCCCTTGAAGAAATAGCTGAAACGAATCAAATAGTAATATCCACACATTCTCCATTTTTGATAGACAAAAACAAATTGGAAAGGATAAGGATTGTAAAAAGAGAAGCGAATGTAGGAACAAAAGTATATGAAAAATTCTGGGACTCACCGTATGACTCTTTGCAGCAAATTAGGGTTGCTATTGGAGCAGATGTATCAGATTCTCTCTTTGGTCATAAGAATAACATCGTGGTAGAAGGATATTCTGATAAAGTATACTTGGAAACTATGAGCAGATATTTAAAAAGAAAAAAGAAGGAGACAATTGACACAAGTAAAGTGATAATTATTGGTGCAGGAGGAGCTGACAAAATTCCTTATCTGGTGGCTTGGCTCAATGCAGAAAAGTGTAATTCATTAGCTTTGCTTGACGCAGACAACGAAGGAAGAAAGGTAATTCAAGAGATAGAAAATAGGAATATAGAAGTAAATAGAGATTCGGATATTCTGATATTGAATGAAATCTCTGAAGATCTCAAAGGAAATGATATGGAAATAGAAGATTTAATTGACGAGGAATTCTACAATATGGCTATCAACAGAGCATACAAAGATATTTTTGAAAGTAAATTAGGAAAGTCGGAAGTCAAGCTTGAAGAAATACCTACTAATGGTTTAAGAACTAAACGGTATAGTAAGTTCTTCAAAAATAACAGCCTGGGAGGATTTGATAAAGTTAAGGTTGCATTAGAGATCAAAAAGATACTCTCAGGGAGGATAAGTAAAGAAGAGGAAGAAATGTTAGAAGAAACTGTTCACAATTTTGAAATGATATTTAAGAGCATTAAAGAAAAATTTGAGAGGAAGGGGGTAAAGTTATGAGGCTTGGCGGGCTTGGGCACTCTGTAGTACTTTGCAACTTACCCTTCGTGTCACCTAAAGGTGTATATCCAACTCCGCCATCACCCCGTCTAAATTCCTCGCTTCGCAGGACTTCAGATACGCTCGGAACGTTAGCAGTCATTTTAATGGTCAGTAAGGTGATAAGATAATGTTAAAAAAACATAGGATTACAAAAAGGCTTGGAACTTATAGTACGGGAAGTGAGTGAGGGAGTAGTACAAAGAATTTTAGATATTCATAAAGGAGATATTATAGGGGAGAGAAGAAGAAATCACTGCTCAACTGAGGAGTGAAATAACCATTCATCTTATTGAAGAAATAAAGAAAGGGCTCGACGGGAGAAAATTAAATGGAGTT
>JALSOD010000156.1 GCA_026986655.1 Caldifarciminota bacterium
CTGGAAGATATTGGTTTAATGGTATAAAATTTGTGGATGCTCATTCCAAACGGAGGTCTCGTTCATGATTGAATTTTTTCATAGTCTTGTCTTCTTAGTGCTGGTATCGTTTAAACCAGCTCCTGCCACCAATGTTCGGGCCTTTGACACTCCCAACGATGCCGGAGGAAGTGTAATCGTTAAATGGAATCTGTCGAAAGATGATTCCATTGTTACAAAATATGAGATTATAAGGATCGTCGGGAGTCCCAATGGGAAGCGGATTTCTGCCGGATTTGTGCTGCGGGGTAACAATACTTATCGCGATGTTGATTTGAAAAACGGTCAGAAATACTACTACATGGTCAGGACCTGGGCGGATGGCGAATATTCGGATTCAAAGATAACATCCACACCGGCCATCCCGAAAGCTCAGTGGTTCCACACAAAGAGGGTTGTTGCGCTAACGATTCTTGTGATATTCACCCTTCTACTCTTCTACTATCTCCAGCTTGCTAAAAAGGGTGCTCCTCTCTGGATCAGGAAGATTGCTGGTCTTGAAGCTATCGATGAAGCGGTCGGAAGATCAGTTGAAATGGGGCGGCCAATCCTATACATACTTGGACTTGGTGCAATTTCGGATATACCGACGATTGCCGGACTTGCCATTCTTAAGAGGGTTGCCAAGAAGGCCGCCGAATATGAGGCAGAAATCCTTGTACCGAACTATGACCCCATTGTTATGGTTGCTGCTCAGGAAACTGTAAAGGAAGGGTACATGGAGGCAGGGAGGCCCGATCTATTCAGAGAAAAGAACATTATATTCCTAACTCAGGACCAGTTTGGATACGCAGCTGGTGTGGATGGGATAATGGTGAGAGAAAAACCAGGGGCAATTTTCCTGCAGGGAGTATTCTATGCAGAGTCCCTGATTCTTGCAGAGACCGGTCACTCCATTGGTGCAATTCAGATATCCGGGACGACTTCTGTGACCCAGCTCCCATTCTTTATTGCGGCAACTGACTATACCCTGATAGGGGAGGAAATGTACGCGGCGAGTGCATACCTCACGCGTGATCCACTTGCACTCTCTACTTTGAAGGCGGAAGACATCATGAAAGCACTGTTTATTGCTCTTATGGCTCTTGGAACCATTCTTGAATCACTTGCTCTGTGGACCGGAAACTCTGGTTTACATTTTCTTAAAAACTTTTTCAACATGTTTTAACGGAGGAAGAACATGAGACGTGAAGTTCCAATTGCAATTACATTTATTTCAGGTGTTCTGCTCGTCATCGCATTTTTTATACCTCATGAACCGTTTGGAAGTCTTGAGCAGAGGTTCAACGACTGGTATATCATTGTCTCAGGTTTTGCGATGATTCTTGGTATCGATTCGCTACTACTTCACCACTGGAATAAGGTTTCTCGACGCTCAGAAGACTGGTTTCATTCCCTCAGTTTGATCCTGGCATTTTTCCTTACGCTATTCTGGGGATTCTACTCTGGAATCAGGACCGGGCATTTTCTTTCCGCAAAGTCAACTTTCAGGCAGTACTTCTACATGTATATCTTTGTTCCTCTCCAGGCGACCATGTTCTCGTTACTCGCATTTTTCATTGCATCAGCGGCCTACAGGGCGTTCAGAGCGGACAGATTTGAGGCTACACTGCTTCTATTCTCGGCAGGCATCGTGATGCTTGGACGCGTGCCTCTCGGAAATGTTGTTGCTCCCTACTTAATCGGATTTGTTCTTGTAATATTTGCAATTCTCTTGTTTTCAGATGGTAGAAAGGAAGTTGATCCATTACGAAAATATTTAAAAATGGGTGGGGCTATATTGAGCCTTATTTTGATATACCCTATTGGTTGGTTCTTCCTGCACTATACAGCGGCTACTGCTGGATGGATTATGAACATTCCACAGCTTGCGGCAAAAAGAGGTATCTTTATAGGAATTGCTTTAGGTGGAATTGCAATGTCCTTGAGAATTATTCTTGGCATCGAAAAAACCTATCTGAGGTGATGAAATGAAGTACATCGAAAAACTTGCACAGATTGATAGAAGGATAATTTACTTGATTCTGTTTTTAACTGTATTACTTCCTTATCTTTTCAAAATCAGTCTTCCCATGAAGCCATTGCCAGAGGTGGTTCAGGCCTACAAGGAGATTGACAGTTTACCGGCCGGTTCTGTGGTGATGATTTCAATTGACTATGATGCTGCCTCGATGCCAGAGGTTCAGCCCATGCTTTACGCGATACTGAGGCATTGCTTTAGCAAAAATCTGAAGGTCGTTATGCTCGGTCACTGGCCACTTGGAATCCCGCTTGGAATTGCTGCACTTGAAGATGTGGCAAAGGAATACCATAAAAAATATGGAGTTGACTACGTATTCCTGGGGTACAGACCGGGGCTTGCGGCAGTGATGATTAATATGGGAAAAGAGATTCGTTCTGTTTTCCGGGAAGACTACTGGGGCACTCCTCTTGATTCGCTACCCATGATGAAAAATATCCACACGTACGACGATATTGCTATACTTGTGGGGCTTGAAGCGGGTTCTGTCGGTGATTACTGGGTTCAGTATGCTCAGGCGAGGTACAATCAAAAAATAATCCTCGGTGGCACAGCGGTCGTCGCTCCTGACTGGTATCCGTATCTCCAGTCCCATCAGATCGTTGGTTTGATAGGAGGTTTGCGGGGTGCGGCTGACTACGAGAATCTCGTGCATCACAAAGCCCTCGCCTACTATGGAATGACTCCACAGGCCACTGTACACATTTTGATTGTAATTTTCATAATTCTTGGTAACCTTGGATATATTGCATTAAGG
>JALSOD010000157.1 GCA_026986655.1 Caldifarciminota bacterium
AATTGCTTCCTGGAGTTTTATGTACGGCCAATAGATACTACCCGGAAAGTAATTTTTGAAAATCTGGATTTCCTTTGTTGGTTCCACACCTTCCTTGAATTTCTGGGTGATTATGTTGAAAGTGGCAAGTTCCTCTGCGTTTTTGTAAGGTGAGAGGAGGAGTTTTTCAATACTTTTGCTTGTTATTTCACGAGAAGGAATGGATCTCGCCTTCGTCTCAAGAAAAAGCTGCCATATGTCCTTCAGATCAAGAAGCCCCGGCAACTTGGCAAAATCCGATTTTACCTGCGTTAATGAGTACTCAAGGGTCCAGAGAGAATCATTTTGCAGGAGTTGGACATCCTGTAAACTTCCACTATAAAATTGAACTGCTATTATCGGGATAAGGAATAAGTTAATCATTTGGTTTATAACATAATGTTTGAGAATTTTACAGTCAAGTGAATGAAAACAGCCATTTTCCTCCAATATCATAAGGTTACGAATCGTTTTGAGATGGGTGGAACGTGGACTCCAGTTTCATTTTTTAAAAAGCACGTTGAATATATCAAGTTAAGAAAAATGAAATCCCTTACACGTGATGATTTAAAAAACAAAAACTGGAACAGTGAAAACGTTCTCTTTACCTTCGACGACAGCTACCAATGTGTGTTTGAGAATGCCTATCCTCTTCTCAAGGATTCCGGTTTTATAGGTGCAGTTTTTGTCGTCACCAATTATATTGGTAAAAAAAATAACTGGGACATAAATTTCGGATTGAAATTTTCCCACATGACTGTTGAACAACTGAGGGAACTCCATGAAAAGGGGTGGATTATAGGCTCTCATTCTCACAACCACCTGGATTTGACGAGGTTGCCATACGCTAAACTCAGGGATGAGCTCAAAATTTCAAAAGAGATCCTTGAGGAGATCATAGGCGACGAAGTTTTTGCCATCGCTTATCCGTATGGAAGATACAATCAGAAGGTTCTTGAAGCAGCCGCTGAGACTGGATATATTGTGGGATTTGGTACTACGAAGGGGAAAAATTATGAAGGGTTTGAATATCTTTCTATAAAGAGGAGAGGGGTTTATGCGATAGATTTCTCAATTCGTGCCAAAATCGACCCCATACCTCTCTTGAGCAATTTTGAAAAAATAAAGGAGAGCCTTATCTCGAGGGCGAGTGACATATCCGCCTTTATTAAGTCAATCTCTCAGCCTGTCTCTTAGCCTCTTGGCGAGCCCATTGATCTGCTTCTAACAGGCCATCGAGAGTCTCAGGATCAAATCCTGGATTGTTTTCGAGGACTCTCCTGATAATTTCTGGTATCTCTGTGAACTTTATTCTCCCCCTTAAAAACATAAACACTGCTTCCTCGTTGGCCGCGTTGAAAATTGCCGGGTATTCTCTGCCCTCGTTTAAGACGTCATAGGCCAATTTTAGCCCGGGGAATTTTTCAAAGTCAGGCTTCTCAAAAATCAACTGGCTAATTTCAAAGGGATTAAATGTTTTTGCCGGTGATGACAGTCTTTCTGGATACGTCAATGCGTATTGTATGGGGATTTTCATATCTGGCGTCGAGAGGTGTGCTATGAATGCTCCGTCAACGAGTTCAACCATACCGTGAATAATTGACTGAGGATGGACAACAACCTTAATCCTCTCAGGTGAAACATCAAATAAATGGTAGGCTTCTATTATTTCGAGCCCTTTGTTTATCATGGTGGCACTGTCAATTGTGATTTTCTGACCCATACTCCATGTGGGGTGCTTAAGGGCATCCTCCGGACGGACTTTCTGGAGCTCTTCTACGGGTTTCGCCCTGAATGGTCCGCCGGATGCTGTGATGTAGATGTTCTTTACTTCTTTTCTTCTGCCATCCAGAAGCTGGAATATTGCCGAATGTTCAGAATCTACAGGGATGATCTCCCCATTAGAGTTTCTCAAGACATCCTTCACAATATTACCAAAGGAAACGAGCGTCTCTTTGTTTGCGAGCGCCACTCTTTTTCCCGCCTTCAGTGCCTCAATAGTTGGGAAAACCCCAACAATTCCACCAGTGGCGACCACCACAATGTCGGCCTCGTGCGCTACAGTTTTTAAACCTTCGATACCGAAAAGTTGATTTTCAAATTCTAATTTTTTATTAGACGTGGAAACAACGTACTCTGGATGGAATTCGTCTACAATTTTTGATGCCTTCTCCACGTTAGAGTGAAAAGAGATGGCAAACAGTTCAAACCTTTCTCTGTGAAGGCGTAAAACTTCTAATGTTGAGGTTCCAATTGAGCCTGTGGCTCCTAAGAGTGCAACCCTTTTTTTACTCATTAAGGAGTTTTTCAATTATTTCGATAAATGTTTCCTTACTCCTGTAACCCACAAATTTCTTGACGATCCTCATTTTTTTGTCGAGAACAAAAGTTGTGGGTATTCCTCTAATCCCCCCATACATACGGGCAATTTCTCGATTACCGTAGGCAACAGGATAATTCATTTTGTACTTTTTATAAAATTCATCCACCCTTTTTGGTGCATCAAGTGCAACACCAATGACTGTAAAAGGTTTCCCTTTGTATTCTTTCATCATTTTGATGAATCCGGGAATTTCAGCCTTACAGGGAGGACACCATGTGGCCCAGAAGTCAAGAATTATGACTTTCCCCTTGTAGTCGTAAAGATGGATGGTGTCTCCATTTACACCAGGCAGAGTAAAGTCAGGAGCTGTAGGGACATGCCTCTTTACCGCATGTAGAGAGGTAACAAGTATGAAGAGAAGAGTCAAAGATAAGATTTTTTTCATTTTTAAGCACCTCCTTCAA
>JALSOD010000158.1 GCA_026986655.1 Caldifarciminota bacterium
GATACAAACTGTTGATCCAGCGTTTTTTCCACAATTTGTTCAAAGCCCGGTATTTTTTCGTATCTTTTGAGTGTCTCAGCGTCTCCTTTTGAAAGGGCAGTTTCCACCTGTTGACCAATCAGCACTTGAAGGGCTTTATCGGGGGGGACATTGAAGTATATCGCAGCAAAATACTTTTGCCATTCCTTTTCCCGAAGAATGGCTTCAACTTCTTTGTCAAGGAAATTATCTTTGGTAAGGTCTTCAGAAGGAGTTTTAATTCTATCTTGATAGAGGACATAAGCCGCCTGAACTGGCAGAGGGATTTCATCTTGCCATTGCGTATGGATAGCACCCAGGCGATTGACAAAGAGTTTAATATCCCGGGGAGTCAGGGGGCGGTTACCTGGTAAGCCCTTTAAACGGAAGAGGCGAATGATTGCATCTATCTCCGTTTTCCCTCTGTGCTGTGGAAGGGCTTTTTCTAATTGCTCCTTCATGAAAGTATTCCAATCAGATAGCACCGGTGGAGGAACATGAAATCGGACCTGGAAGGTCTTTTCAATGAATGCCTCTGCGGTGGAACCTTTTTGGGAATCCTCCCATAGTCTGGAAAGGGCTTCTGGGGCGAAGGGAACCAAAAGATATAAGCGATTTTGCCATTCCCTATCCCCTCCTTCAAAGAATGTGCGCATGGTCGCCCACACCTGAAGAGCATCCTGAGGCGGCAGTCTGTCCAGATTGTCCATAACGATAACCAGTTTTCGCTCTTTATTTGGGAGAGCGTCATTTAAAAGTTTTTTGAATTTTTCTGCAAATTCCACGGTTGTTGGATCAGGAGTCCGAATTGTTCTGGTTTTTTGCACCTCTTTTGTCTGGTTTAGAAATATCAACAGTGTATTTTCATCCTTTTGATTTAAAAGTTTATTTCTTATAACGGCCACAAAAACTACAAGAATTGGAATTGCTGTTAAACTAATACCTATATAACGGAATAAGGGTTGCACATCACTACCTATCGTTGCCATTGTCATACCTAGTGGTACAAAGCCAAAAGAAACAGCTAAAATTTTGCCCCAACCAGTCAATTGAGGAGTTGTAGTAATATCAGTTTCCTCCATCCTTCTGGATAAGAGAGCTTTTTCCTTCTCCCACTTTTCTTTATCTACCCACCCTTTGTCGATAAGAAAATCAATAAGCCTTTCCATAAATGAACGACGAAGGGAATCGCCTTGATGTGCCCATGTATCGTATATGAAAACTGCGATTTCCCTATCGCATTGATTCTCCTTGATAAGGCGAGTAAGGATTTTGATAACTGTGGATTTTCCGCTTCCCCATGCTCCTTCAAGGGCAATGGAATTTACTTTTTCTGGTGTTTCCCTGCAAATAAGTTCCAGCAGAGCTTTTGCTACTCTTTCATGGGACCCAAAAAAATCCTTCTCTACTGGTTCATCGGTAATGAATTGGGTAGGACACCGCTTTTCACTCATCCTTCCCTCCTTTTTTGTATTTTGCATGCAAATAAATGTCCGCAAGTGCAATAATCTGGCATTTCATTTCTTCCTTCCCTTTTTCGCTTTCACACTTTTCGCCTTGCTTATCCTCTCCCACACCAACTGCGCCACGGCGCGATAGACCTCCTTGCGCTCTTCTTCGGTGAGGCCCAGGGCGTCAAAGACCACATCGTCTAAGGCCTTGCGGTCGGGCAAAGGCTTTGGCTCCTGCTCAGCAATGGGCACATCCGATGTCGGGTCAATGCCGATTTCGGTGAAGATGGAGTGGATGGGACGGTTAACGAAAGCAAACATGATTTCCTGAAACGAGCCAGGCATTGAAATTTGCATGGGTACCAGGAAGAATCCCACACAATATTTACTAAATTTAATTGCACCACCACCTAAATTGTGTAATCCCCATATCTCTCTTTGTAGAACTGCAAAGGTGGAGTTCATTAGTAATGCCATCAAAAAAGAATCCTGATGGTCAAATATGATTCTATAAAATTCTTTGCCTACAACTTTCCGTCCCTCATTCCAAAGAATAAGATGAACATCGTCCATTGTTCTGGGGAAGAGAAGATCCGCTTTGCGCAGAGGGTGAGTTTTTTGATTTCCACTGGGTTTGACCCCATATAAAATAGTAACCTCTTCAGTTATTCGTATCATGCGGGTATCCTGGATTGACTTTATGAAAGGCACTTTAGGGTAATTATTCCCCGTGCTGTTATCATGAACATAACCCAATATTTCTGCTAAATTTCGCAGTTTGATTAGATTATTACTGTTCCGCTGAACAATTTTAAAAAATACATCCGGCGCTCTCAAATACTTGCCGCCCCACTTGTCGCCCAAGTATTTGCTGGGTCCTAGGGGTGTGGGTTCGGAGCCCTCTTTCAAAAGCTCCTCCACGGTGATGGGGAAGACGCGAAAGTCGGGGGTTTTGAAGACCTTGTGGGCATTTTCTATGGCGATGAAGTTGTCGGCGTTGACCGCTTCTTCAAAGGGCTTTTTGAAGGCCACGAAGCGCACGATGTGGTCTTTGGGCACTTCTTTTCGCTTCAGGGGCGCGCCGGCGACGGTGATGACGGTGTTGATGTCGGCCCGGGCAAATGAGCGGCGCGCGTGGTTGTCTATGACCATGTAAAGGGGGGCTTTCCGCAGGAAGAATTCCTGAAGCCACGCACCGTAGCCCACATCCAGCCACGCGTTGGAGCAGATGAAGACATGCACACCCTTTTCGTTCAAAAGCCGCAGGGAGCGGATGTAGAAGTAGGTATAGAGGTCCGAGCGGCCGCTGGGCCTACGGTCCTTTTTGAACCTG
>JALSOD010000159.1 GCA_026986655.1 Caldifarciminota bacterium
TCCCCCTTGCAAGGGTATTTAATGAAAATTTAAATTATTATCAAAATTGGACAATCACTGTTACACCCACAATCACAATCGTTATTCGTGGTCTGGTCCTTTGTTATTATCGGCCAGGAAATTCCCTCTGTTCCTATATCAATAGTTGTCCTTATATCTTTCATGATCCACCTCCTTTTAATATTATTTTAGTTAGTTCAAGTGTCAGAATTTTGTTGAGGTTGTCGAGGCCAATCAGACAACCCCTTCTCCTGTTTACCCTTGCAAGGGGGCACCCACCCATACATATTGGCAATAATTTGCAACTTTTACATGTCTCATCCTCAAAAGGGTCTATTAAAATCCACTTTTTAAGCTCCTCAACATTATACTTTATATTACCTTCATCTGTTATCTCTCCCACCGGTGGTCTTGCACCAACTGCCACATTGCATTTATATACCTTTAAATCTGGTGTCAACTCGAAATGATGCATGGTACTTGCAGGACAGTAAAAATAGGCCCCACCAATTTTCATTCTTTCGCTTTTATATCCTTTTCTAAAAACTTCCATGGATAATCCCGCCTCCACCTCTGAAATAGATTGTTCATGTACCAAAGAACTAACTAATTTCATCCCTCTCCATTCACTTGACTTCGGAAAATAGTGCTTACAATATACATTTATATTTTTCCTGTATCTTTCAGGTATCATATCAAATACTTCAATTACCTTATCTCTAACATCTAAGGAAAAATTACATCTGAGATTTACTTTTATTGATAAACTTTCTCCTTCGATGAACTTAAGTAAATTAATGAAATTTTTGAATACAACATTAAAACTTGGTTTTCCTCCCCTGAATGGTCGTCTTAAGTTATGAACCATTTCACTTCCATCAATTGTTATCTGAACCATTTTTATCTTCCAGATCTTCAGCTTTTCCAGAACCGAGCTATCAAGTAAGCTCCCTTTGGTAACGAGAGAGGCACTATACCCCTCTTCAAAATCTATTTTTAATTCCTTAAAAATCTCTCGTACACCCTGAGTGATTTCATCTATCACATTCTTTACAAGCAAAGGTTCACCTCCGAACCAGCTTATCTCCAGCGTATTAATCCTTTCCCTTTTCATGTAATTCTTAATAAACTTCAGGAGCTTATTGACTTCTTTATTTCCCATTGTTCCTCCATTTACGGTATCTTCGAAACAATAGGTGCAGGCAAAATTGCATCTTAGAGTTGGTTCTAATGTTAAACTCAATACATTCTGTGAAAATCCTTTTTTCCACCAGATTTTTAGAATGTCAAGCTCTTCTATTTTACTTTCTACTATGAATCCTCGTCTCAATAGAAACTCTAAATCTTCATTTGAAAAAAGATTTTTAAGATCAACATCGAAATTTATTGCTTCTCGAATTTTTGGGAAAAATTCGTCGTCCAGTTCGACGATATTTCCAGTTAGAAGATTTATAAGGAAATGTTTTCCGTTAATATCCACAAGTTCGTTGTATTTCGACATTTTGTATGAGTTTTCGCCCTTCTTCTTCATTTTCCACTCCTACCTTTTTTGTAATCTATATATGCAATTTTTCCGCCATAAATGGGGTGGGAGTAAAATTCCGCTTGAATACTACACTTTTAAACCCTTGCCTCTATGAGAAAGTCTGCAAAGTGTAAACTTTTTGTGACATCGATTTTGGTGGATTCACGGTAAGTATCGATAACGACTGTATTTAGTTTTGTCGCATTTTTGTTACAGTACTTTTGTACTATTTTCAGGTAAGTTCCGAACACATCTGTACTTACTCGTGTCACCTTTTGTTTACAGCCTTTTTACTACCCCAAAAAACTTATTAAATCTATATTTTTGAAATTTCATGCATAAAGACATCAAAGTTATCCAGATAGTACAAATGGACTACCGGGTCAAAAATTTACTCAGCCTCCGGCCCCTTTAGATCAAAATATTCAGCTTCCATTACTTTTTAGCTCTTATTCCTGTGCTTATCAACATCAATTTCAAGTTGTTTTATCAGTCTGTAAATATGCTGACGAGATACCCCCATCCTCCTCGCCGCCTCGTTTATGTTCCAGTTTGAAACCTTTAACACTCTGATCAAAAATCTCCTCCTACAATCCTCTACACCCCTCTTGAAGTCATACATACCTCCATGATCCCTTATCTCCTCCGGCAAATCTCTTATATCCACAGTCTTTAGCCCCTTACTGCTCCAGTACTTAAGGTAACTCAGTAACTCCCTTAAATTCCCCGGACGGGGGTATGGAGCTTGGTGGATACTTTCCTTCGACGAAATCGTTGGAAGTTGACCTGTTTGTTCAGCTAAGCAATTTAAACGACAGATGGATGAGGAACCTTAATTCCCACTTTTTAGGCACATAATTTTATAATATGCTCAGTCCAAGTCTCTCGACTATCTCCCTCTGTCTCCCAGTAATCTCCGTCGTTACCCTCTCCCCATCTGCAAGAACCACCCTCTTAACCTTGCTTAACTCAAGTATGAGTTTGGGAATGGAATACTCACCCATGAGTCCAGATGATTTGAGCATCCTCAACAACCTGAATCGAAGGATAAGAGCAAGAAAATTCACAAAAATCATACCCTCAACCACTAAGCTCTTTTGCACCCTCAAAGGTATACCCGAAATATCATTCTTCAACGACCTGAACATCTTCTCAACAAGTTCCCTCTCCTTATACATCCCAAGAACTTCATCCCATCCATAATCACCATTATACACAAGCACCATGAAACCCATACGATTGACTCTCTGTGATACCGCCTTGTCCCT
>JALSOD010000160.1 GCA_026986655.1 Caldifarciminota bacterium
AAAGAATACAAGGCTCAGCGCCCTCCAATGCCCTCAGAACTTTCCATGAATCTCCAGTGGATTAAGGAGATTGGAGAAGGATTTGGAATTTCAATCTACGAGCTACCTGGATATGAGGCCGATGATGTGCTGGTTACCCTTGCAAAGAAAGCCGTTGAAAGAGGGATGGACGTTGTAATTGTAACCAGTGATAAGGATTTGCTTCAGGTTGTGAGTGACAAGATACATATTCTTGATACGCGACCAAAACAGGATGTACTTTACACACCGGAGAAGGTGAAGGAGAAATTTGGCATACCGCCTGAGAAAATTCCTGATCTTCTTGCTCTCATGGGGGACCAGATTGACAACATCCCGGGAGTACCGGGGATTGGCGAGAAGACCGCAATCAACCTTATCAATGAGTTTGGCTCACTTGAAAATCTTTATGAAAACATCGATAAGGTGAGAAGGAAAAATATCAGGGAGAATCTTTTAAATTTCAAAGATCAGGTCTTTATGGCAAGGGAGCTTGCCAAACTGGACGTCGACTCACCTGTAGAGCTTGATCTTGAAAAACTGAAATTGAAAGAGCCTGACAGGGGCAAACTTTTCTCAATTTTTAGGAGACTGGAATTTACGAGTTTGATGAAGGAAATGGCACGTCGTCCCGATGGAATTGAGATCGTGGAATCTGATCCAGAAATTGAAGATGGATTTGCTGTAAGTGTGGGGAATAATCATGCCTTTGCAGGAAGTCATCCTCAAAAAATATTTAAATTTGATGCGAGGAAACTCCCCGAACTTTTAAAGAAAAAACCACGCTGGTCTTTTGATTCAAAGGGTGTTTACAAGGCACTTCTAAAATCTGGCACAAGACCGGAGGTTTTCGACTTTGACATGAAACTTGCCGACTATTTGATGGAGCCTGAGCGACCCAAGTATGATTCAGCATACCTTGCAATGCATTATCTCGGCCTGGCATTTGAGCAGGATGAACCAGAGGCACCCGCCTATGAAGTTTCCCTTGTCCTTCAAACTCGGGAGCATATAGAGAAAGAGTTAAAAGAACTTGGTCTTTCAAAACTCTACAGAGAGATTGAACTTCCCCTTGCCTATGTTCTTGCCAGAATGGAAAATCGCGGGATTCTCCTTGACAGAAAAAGATTGAAAAAACTTGATGTAGAAATCCAGAAACAATTATTGAAACTTGAGCAAAAAATTTATGAGCTTGCAGGTACTAAATTCAATATAAACTCTCCCAAGCAACTTTCACATATACTTTTTGAGAGGCTCAAACTTCCACCGCTAAAGAAGACAAAGTCGGGATATTCCACGGATGCTGAGGTCTTATCAAAACTTGCCGCTATCCATGAACTACCAAAGACAATACTTGAATTCCGTGAGCTCTACAAGGTCAGGTCTACCTATGTTCTTTCTCTTCTGGAACTTCAGGACCCGGAAACTGGTAGAATCTATCCAACCTACAACCAGACAGGAACTGCTACTGGAAGGATTTCATGTACAAATCCGAACATACAGAACATTCCTATACGTGGTGATATTGGCAGAATGGTGAGAGATGCCTTTGTGGCTCCTGAAGATTACGTTTTAATATCAGCAGATTACTCTCAAATAGAGCTCAGGATACTTGCGCACATCTCTGGTGATGAGAATTTGAAGAAGGCATTTTTAGGTGGTGAAGACATCCACAGGCAAACGGCAGCCCTGATTACCGGGAAATCGCCCGAAGAGATTGACGAGAACGATAGAAGACGTGCAAAAGTTGTGAATTTTGGTATAGCGTACGGTATGAGTCCATTCGGGCTTGCGAAGGAGCTTGGCATATCGAATGAAGAGGCTGCTGGTATTATTTTGAACTACTTCCTTTCATATCCCCGGGTGAAGGAATGGATTGACAGAACATTGAAAGAGGCCCGTGAGAAGAAATACGTTACCACCATAATGGGGCGGCGTAGATACGTTTACAATATAAATCACCCCAACCGTCAGATCAGGGAATTTTTCGAAAGAATAGCGATAAATGCACCGATACAGGGCTCCGCGGCTGACCTCATAAAGAAGGCCATGATAGATGTGAATGATGCCTTTGAAAAGGAAGGGCTTGATGCGCACCTGATAATTCAAGTCCACGACGAGCTACTTGTTGAAGTGCACCAGAAAGACTTTGAAAGGGCGAAGGAAATCATTCGCGGTAAAATGGAGAATGCCATCAAGCTTAATGTTCCGATAGTGGTGGATATAGGATGGGGACATACATGGCTTGAAGCCCACGGATAAAGTTAAAGTTTTTTAAGCAACTGCCCAATAGTGTCACAGACGTAATGTGCAATTTCCCCTCTTGTCAAAATTGGTTGTAAAACAGGAACACGCGAAAGAATGAAGATCACAAATCCCCCCAATAAAAATCCCTCTGCAGCTCCTGCAAATAGTCCAAAGATTCTATCGATGATTGATAAAGCAAGGGCTTTAAAAATTTTTGCAAGGATCTCTCCAATGATAATCATGGATATGAAAAAGAGAAAGAAAACGGCCAGAAATCCAACTATCTTGTGATAAATGGGATGATTCACTCTCAAACCTTTAATAACATGGTATATCCAGTCGTTATATTTAAGTCCAAGAACTATACCACCGAAAATCCCAAGTAGCGAGAATACTTCTTTTATAATTCCTCTGAAAAGTCCCCTTATAGCAAAGATAGCTACCATAGAAATCACGAATAAATCAGCGATAGTGAATTGGTAGTTCAGAACTCGATCACCTCCGCCTTCAAACTATCAAGATCAAGAACTGCAAAGGTCCTTCTACCGGTGAGGTAACCGCACGCTTCACCCGGATTCAAGATCAGGGTTTCCCCAATTTTCCTGTTATCAATTTTGTGAAGATGACCGTAAAGGATGATATCAAAATCGCCCGAGCGTGCAAGAGATTCCACCGCAATCGGCTCATGCATCATAATAATTTTTCTGCCTTGAATCTCAAGAATAACAGGCTTGAGCTCATAGAATTCAA
Organism: Caldifarciminota bacterium; assembly: GCA_026986655.1. Taxonomy (GTDB): domain Bacteria; phylum Hydrothermota; class Hydrothermia; order B15-G9; family WFZT01; genus WFZT01. The sequence continues at coordinate 3,016 of JALSOD010000160.1, forward strand.
AGCCGTTTGCCTCAAATTTTTTCTTCAGGTAAAATTTTTCTCCATCGTTGTTCCCGATTATGATTTTTAGATCACCCGTATAAACTTCTCTGATAAAGTCTGATACAAAAGGTGAAATTATATCTCCCAGGTGGAGTGTGAGAGTAATACCCATTCCCTCAATTTGTTTAAATGCTTCCTGAATTGCGGTCTTATTGTCATGTGTATCAGAAATAACAGCGATTTTCATTTCTGACCTCCTTTTACAAGCCACTTCTCTTCAACATATTTTAATGCATCCTCACGAGATTTTATTATCCCTTCGGCCGAAAGGTCATCAATTTCGTCTAAAATCTTTTTAAAAAGTGGAGATGGTTCAAGACCAAGATTGATTAAGTCATGTCCTGTTAGCAGTCTCTCTCTCCTCCTTTTCTTCTCTTCTAATATTTCGACCATCATTTTGAGTAATTTTTTATGTCCTTCGTACATTCCTTCCTGTGGAGGACTTGCCATTGCATCGGCAAAGGCGAAAAGAATCAAAGGGAAAGCAAGATCTCCGTACTTCCTCATAAATCTATTGACAGCCCTTCTTGTTCTGTCGCTATCTCTTGAAATAAGATGTGGGTGCATGTGGGAGCGTACAAATTGGACCAGTGTGTCTTTTTCAAAATTTGAAAATTTAAATCTTTCTGCAATTCCCTCAACAGTGACACTTCCTTCCTTGTCATGACCGTAAAAGTGGGTTTTACCCTCCTCATCCTTCGTCAGTGTCGAAGGTTTTGCAATATCATGGAAAAGTGCACCAAGTAGCATGAGTGCACGCCATTGTGGAGATTCGATATATTTTCTAAAGTACTGACTATATGGTGATAACCAGTTGATTTCCTCCAGATTTTTCATGAGAAAATGGAGCTTTTTTACGGCCAGTATGGTGTGCTCAAGTAGATTTTGCTTCCCATAATAGACCTGCCAGGTATCTTTTAGAGGTAATAATTCAGGGAAGAGGACGAATAAAACTTCTGTTTTGACCAGATTATCAAGAGCTACAGGAAGGCATTTACCGGAAAATATTTGAAAAATTTCGTAATGGATGCGTTCTGCTGCCACTTCCCTGATGTCATCTTTCAATTGAATGATCCAATTTTCAGTATTTTTTTCAAAATTAAAGCAGAGTTTGGAGATGAATCTAAAACCACGTAGGATTCTTAAAGGGTCATCCTCCAGGTTTTGCCTTGAAAGTGTCCTGATAATTTTCCTTTTAAGATCAGCAACTCCCCCGTAAGGATCTACAAGTTTTTGGGGATTATCGAAGCAAACAGCCATAGAATTGATAATATAATCCCTCCCTGCAAGGTCTTCTTCAATATTACTTCCCCTCATTGCTGATACATCTATCCATGTATTTTTACCCATAATTATTCTGTATTCATCGATATTCTCTTTTAGGGTGATATATCTTTTCCCGAATTTTATACTGAATTCTTCGAGAAAATCCAGTACATTGCCTTTTATAGTTAAGTCCAGGTCGTATTCAACATCGGTAAGATTATTTGGGAAATCATCAGGAAGACGATAATTGTTAGCAAGAAGGGTGTCTCTCAGGAATCCGCCAACAAGACAGACCTTATCTCCGTATTTTTTTAAAAATTCAATGATTTCTTGATACATTTTACTTGAGGACAATGAGCTTTTTTAGTATGGATTTCTCCCCCATCAAAGCACGTATAAAATATGTGCCGGGTTTAAGGTCTTCGGTGTTGAAAAGTAACCTGTGTGTACCTGCTTCTTTATATCCAGAATCTATCAGGTAAAGTGTTTGTCCACCAGGGTTAATTAGCTCTATCTTAACGAAACAAGGGGTTTTTACATCGTATTCGAGTGAAACGAGTGCTCCTGTTGGATTTGGGTAGAGTTTTAAAAGTCCGGTATCCGGGACCACTTCCTGGCCGGATAGTGCCTTCTCTGTCTGGGAGAACTTGTAAGTGGTATCAGTTTTTAGATCGTAGGCAACAGTGATCGTGGAATCTGGCCAGTAAATCTCAAGGGAATCTATCTCACCTGAAACACCAAAGCTGACGGTTTTACCTTTGAAAATTCTTGTCGCTATTCCAGCGTCAGAATACATCTTCAGTATGGAACCCCAGGAAGCAGAGACAGGGTAAAGCTTTATATTAAGGTAATTGCGTCTCTCCGACTGATTCATCGCTATATCGAGCTTATTCTGGTTGTAAAAGACAAGATCAGGCAGATTGTCAGAATTTAAGTCAACAGACCTGAGTATAGTTGCGCTACCCACCTCATCAGAAAGTGAGAGATAATTGTTTAATTCAAAGGAAAATTCCCCACGATTCTGGTAAATTACAAGACTGTTATCTCTCAAAAGCATGGCAATGTCAAGATAGGAATCCATGTCGTAGTCTTCAACCGCGAAGTCCCTGACATTCGTCACTGTGAATTGAATGGAATCATCGTAAATGTAGAACTCACCTTCCTTGTTCAAAACAAGAATGTCCATCTTTCCATCGTTGTTCATGTCATAAACCGAGACCTTTTGGGATTTTGTGAACGGAAAATTGAACAATACCTGTGCCGGAACGTTCTTTTCCTTTCTCAAAACCTTAATACCTGACGGCGATTGGAGCAGGTAGTTGATAATTTCTCCGTTGTGTGAAAGTGGTACGATATGGTAACTCAGGAAATTTATTGCCATGGGTACAAATTCTAAACCGCCCTCGTTGAGAAAAACCACATCTCCGTCTGTTGGATTGGACACATAGATATCAAGCATGCCATCCTGGTTAAAGTCTATGATAGATATGGTGGAAAAGTTAGATGACACAAGAGTGTGTGAAAATGCCATAGAAAAACCCTCAATGCCAGAATTTTTGAAAACGACGATTTGGTTCCTATTTACAAGCAAAATGATATCATCAAGCCCATCCCCATTGATATCATAAACGATAAAATCTGTAATATGCGGCATTGAGATAGTCCTCAAAGGAATTCCTATAAAGAGGTTGGGACCATTATTCTTGAAAATATTTATCCCTTGATCATTTGAAACAACGATATCCACGCTACCATCTTTGTTAATATCATCGAAAATTACTTTATTGATCTGACCAACATTTATCTCCTTTGTGATCGAGAAATTGGGGAGATTGGAGAAGATAAAAAATAGTGATAAAATCAATTCCATAGTGGTATTATCTTAATTTTTTACGACTGATATTTCAACACAGGTGTCTTATTCTGGCTGTTTAAAACTCAATGGTTGGTATCAAGATTTTGCTTTATAATTCAAAAAAAATTGCCTGGAGGTAAAAGAATGGGCACAGAGTTGAAAGAACTGGCTTTGAGAACAATAAAGACCCCCTACGGTGAGTATAAAATTTTTGACATAAATAAAGTAGGGGAGTCCCTCGGCGTAGATGTATCCAAGCTTCCATATTCCATAAGAGTTCTCGCTGAAAATATTGTACGTAACATCGATGGGAAACACATTACCGAAGATGATGTCAAAAGGATCTTGAACTGGTCACCCAAATTAGAGAAAAGAGGTGAAATTCCTTTTATGCCAGCAAGGATTGTGATGCAGGATTTCACCGGTGTACCCGCTGTTGTTGACCTTGCTGCGATGAGATCCGCAATGGCAAGATTGGGCGGTGACCCTGAGAAGGTAAATCCTATCATCCAGTCCGATCTTATAATTGACCACTCGGTTCAAGTGGATTTCTTTGGTACAACTTATGCCATAATGAAAAACCTCGATTTCGAGTACAGGAGAAACAAGGAAAGATATACACTCCTAAAATGGGCGCAGAACTCATTCGCCAATTTCCGTGTTGTGCCACCAGGTACAGGTATCATCCATCAGGTTAACCTGGAATATCTTGGTCAGGTTGTTATGTCAAATGACGGACAGGCATATCCTGACACACTTGTTGGGACAGATTCCCACACGGTGATGATCAATGGACTTGGTGTACTTGGCTGGGGCGTCGGAGGAATTGAGGCAGAGGCCGCGGTCCTTGGTCAGCCCATTTACATGCTTGTACCCGAAGTAATTGGATTCAAACTCACTGGAGAATTACCTGAGGGAGCCACAGCAACCGATCTTATTCTTACGATTGTGAGAATGCTTAGAGATAAGGGTGTCGTCGGAAAGTTTGTCGAATTCTTCGGTCCAGGTGTCAAGAGTCTGAGACTCGAAGACAGGGCAACTGTGGCAAATATGGCCCCTGAGTGCGGTTCAACCGTGAATCTCTTCCCTGTCGACGAGACAACTCTAAGATACCTTAAGAAATCTGGTAGAAGTGATGAGCTTGTTGCTTTGGTGGAAGCCTACCTCAAGGAGCAGGGAATGTTTGACACGAGTATGGCTGAAGGAATCCAGTATACAGATGTTTTAGAGCTCGATATGTCCACCGTTGAGCCGACTGTCGCAGGGCCAAAGAAGCCTCATGAAAAGGTACTCCTTAAAGATGCTAAGAAAGCTTTCAGAGACTCTATCAGCTATTTCATCGGCCGTGGGGTCAAAGAACCCGAGAAAGAGGCCATCGAACTTGAAATTGACGGGGTAAAGACAAAATTTGGTCATGGTGCGGTATGTATCGCAGCAATAACAAGCTGTACAAACACATCCAACCCATTTGTTCTTATCGCTGCCGGACTTGTGGCAAAAAAGGCTGTTGAAAGAGGTCTCACTGTACCGCCCTACGTAAAAACCAGTTTAGCTCCGGGATCAAAGGTGGTGGCAGATTACCTTGAAAAAGCTGGTCTGCTTTCATATCTTGAGGCTCTAAGATTCCATGTGGTCGGTTTTGGGTGCACCACATGTATTGGAAACAGTGGTCCTCTCAGAAAAGAGGTTGCGGATGCCATTACAAAGAACAATTTTGTCACTGCCGCAGTATTGAGTGGTAACAGAAATTATGAAGGAAGAGTTAGCCCCATCGTCAGGGCGGCGTTTCTCGCATCACCTCCACTTGTAGTGGCTTATGCACTTGCTGGAACATTTGATATTGACCTTTACAAAGATCCAATTGCCTATGACCCTAACAATGAGCCTGTTTATCTCAAGGATATCTGGCCAACCACACAGGAAGTTAATGAGATCATAGATTCAGTTATCTCACCTGATATGTACAAAGCAAAATACAGCAGCGTCTTTGAGGGAGAAGAGAGATGGAAGTCCCTCCCAATCACCAGTAGTGAACTCTATAACTGGGACCCCGATTCAACATACGTGCAGGAGCCACCGTTCTTCAAAGACCTTACACCTGAGGTACCTGAACCAGATGATATTCTGAGTGCACGTGTTCTGGCACTTCTTGGGGATACGATTACAACCGACCACATTTCACCAGCAGGTCCTATTCCGGTTGATAGTCCAGCAGGAAAGTATCTTCTATCAAAAGGTGTGAAACCGGAGGAATTCAATACCTATGGCTCAAGGAGGGGGAACCATGAAGTTATGATGAGAGGAACATTTGCGAACGTAAGACTCAGAAACCAGCTTGTTCCGGGAAAGGAAGGTGGATGGACAGTTTATCTCCCTACTGGTGAAGTCATGACAATCTATGACGCTGCCATGAGGTATCAGAAAGACGGTACACCATTGCTTGTAATTGCAGGAAAAGAGTATGGCTCTGGTAGCTCAAGGGACTGGGCAGCCAAGGGAACCATGCTTCTTGGAATAAAGGCCGTGATCGCAGAGAGTTTTGAAAGAATACATAGAAGTAATCTTGTGGGAATGGGTGTCCTGCCGTTACAGTTCTTACCTGGAGAAAATAAGGAAACACTGGGACTTGATGGTAAGGAAGTTTATCACATTAAGGGAATAAAAGATGGACTTACACCGGGAAAGAAGCTTGAAGTTACAGCGGTTAAACCTGATGGCAAGGAGATTAAGTTCAACGTTATAGCCAGAGTAGATACTCCGATCGAGGTGGAGTATTACAAGCATGGTGGCATTCTGAATTACGTCTTGAGGCAGATGTTGAGAGGAGAATAAGAGGGAATTTTTGGGGGCGAAGGCGGAACGCCTTCGCCCCCAAAAATTCCCAGAGTTTTAAATTATAGTTAACCGCTTGATTCCAAACAAAATATTCCCAAATCCCCCTTTAAAAAATCACGTGGGGATTCAGAAGGGATTTTTTATATCTTAAAAAAGTCCTCGTTTGTGAAGTGAGACCCTCCAATCTCAAAATCTCCCCTGATGAATGAAGACTTAGAGAGATTCTTTTAGCGGTTTACATCTCCCTACCCCCTTCTAAAGAAGGAGGAATTTTGTTTCAGAAAATCCAACCTTGCAAAAAGAGGGATGCCGGGGATTCATGTTCGATCTCCATAGTTCTAAATAAATATGTCTGATTTTGCGGTTAACCAGGTTGCTCTCTTGGTCAGATCGACTTCCCCAATAGAGCCATTAACCTCTAACTCTCTAAGATTTAACGGCTTCTTTTAAGGCAGCTCTTGCAAGAATTCTTGTTGAGTCGAGTGTCGGTAGTGGAGATTCCTCTTCCCTCACAAGAAGCGGAATTTCGGTACAGCCAAGAACAACTGCGTCGCATCCACTGTCCTTCAATTTCTGAATGATTTCATAAAACTTCTTGCGTGATTCGTCCTTAAAAACCCCATAAACTAACTCATCAAAAATGATTGAATTTATCAGAATTCTGTCTTCTTTATCAGGAATTTTATAAGATATGCCGTATTTTTTAAAATACTCAGGGTAAACTTCAGATTCCATAAGGTATTTTGTTCCAAGAATTCCGACACATTTGAAGCCTCTTTCCCGGGCAACCTTTGCAACTTCATCAGCGATGTGAAGCCAGGGAATTGGCGATTTTTCAACAACCATCTTAAATGCCCTGTGGATTGTATTGTCAGGACATATTGCAAATTCTGCTCCCGTTTTTGCTACCTTTTCCGCAGATTTGATCATCATGTCTGCGACCTTTTCCCAGTCATCATTCTCAATGTAATGCATGTACTCCTCAAATGAAAATCCATGCATCGTGACTTCAGGATGGGCATACCTTTTACCGAGATAATTTTCTCCTTCGATACAGATTGTTCTGTAACACAGTGATGCGCCTTCTGCGCTGCATGCCACTATTCCTATATGTTTTGGCATGATTAGACTCCTTTTTGAATTTTAGAAATGCCAGTTAAAATCAACCCGCATACTGTAAGAGTCCTGGGGTTTGAATTTATTTTCCGTTTCGTCAAAGTAGTATGTTCTTTTTATCACACCATAGAGTGTCATATAAGGATTAATTCTGTAGCCAACTTCTGTGAAGAGAATGGAGCGGTCGTTGATTGTGAAGATATCTTTGAGTGTTTCAACACTATCTTTGTAGTATCTCCAGTTTACAGTGAAGAGTGGGAACATGGTGCCTGTTGTTGCGTAAAGATTAAGAACTCCACTGTTTCTAACATTATTTTGGTGGAAGTAGTTCCCGAACGCTTTGAGTTTCCCGAGTGCCTCAGCATAGAGCTCGCCAAATGTTCCATCGACCTTCTCTGTTACTGAATCAAGCAAGCTTTCTTTGTGGAACTTATCCACTTCATACATAGAATTAAAGTATGCAGGCAGGAAGTGTTCAGATAATTGTCTTTGCTCAAGCTTAACCCCAAGGTTAAAAATTCCGAGACCGGAGAATCCGAATTGTATCCCTTCAGCAAATCCGTGCCCATGATTTATGATCTGGCCATAATCTGCATAGATAGTGGAATTTGTCATTGTTAACCTAAAGAGTGGAAATCCTACATCAAGTCCAATTGCGGTAACTCCATCGTGGGTATCCTTTTTTTCGTCAGGATCAAAGTCAGAAACCACACTTGCCCCAAATTCAAGCCTCCCTGCAATAGGAATCCCATAAAGTGGCCTTGCAAATCCTCTCAACCCCATGAGACCCAATCGTCCAAAGTCACTGTTAAAAAATTCCACACCCCATAGTTTCCTGTCGATACTCATTTCCATGCCTATTTTTACAACATCTGCGCGTACCCTATTATTGTAGTTATAAACAAGGAATCCATGGCCAAGTGTGGTATGTGTGAGAGATCCAATTCTTATGTAAAATGGCTCTCCTTTGTATCCGTATCTAACATAGGAGATTATCCTTGCGTAATCCCTTTTTGAATCCCAGTCGTCCTTCTTTATCCCATTTTTGGGGTTGA
>JALSOD010000161.1 GCA_026986655.1 Caldifarciminota bacterium
GGTACGATTGCCTTGATCTTTTTAGGAGAAAGGAAATAAAGGAGATAAAAAATGAAAGCAATGCCGTAGAGAACGGTATAGGCTAAGTACAGGAATCTCTCAAAGCTCATAAAAATTCCTCCCATTCCATTTCTTTACCTTCCGCGATCACCATCTCAGGCCTTGATGAAAGCTTGAAAGGATCACCGTTCCACAGGACAATACTAGCGAGCTTCCCTTTTTCTATCGTGCCAAGTTTGTCATCGATTTCGAGAATTTTGGCATTTCTCCACGTGATAATGCTCAATGCCTCCTCCTCACTCATTCCAAAGAATAAGAAGTTTCTGAGTGAAACGAGAAGTAATTTTGTCATAATCACAGGGTGGTCAGTCATAAGACCAAAGAACAGGCCGGAATCCATAAGAAGCTTCACGTTGTATAGTTTCTCATGTTTTAATTCTACCTTGTAGGGAAAGGACTCAAGAGGTCCAAAAACAGCATTTATACCAGCATCCTTCAGTGCCTGGAAAGTTTCAATCTCATGAACATCACCAAGATGTTCGGCAGTAGCTTTAAAGCCGAATTTATTAACGAGTTCTATCAAATAAAGGACATCATCGGATTTATGGACATGAACTTTAGCAATCTTTTTCCCTTCAAGAAGTTCAAGAATCGCCTTTTCAACGTCATTGAATTCAAGTGCATAGAGCTCTTCCGTAACTTTTTTCCGCTCAGAATACTCGTGGTAGTCTATTTCCCCTTTCCGATATTTTTTTTCGAGTTCATTCAACTCTTTTTTCTTTTGAAGCAGTGTCTTGCGTGCCTTCCTTCTAACCTCTTCAAATTTTGCCTCAAGATGTGCATAAACGCCCATACGTGTGTTAAATCTCGTACCTCTCCAGTCTGTTGTGGATCTTGGATTGTACCCAAGAGCCATTTTAAAGCCATAATCTTTGAAAAAGCCTTCTCTTCTTGATCGGGCAAAATTTCTGATAACAACAGCCTTACCACCGAAAACGTTACCACTGCCTGGAATAATGCAACTGTAGAGAACACCAAACTGGACTGCCTCTTTCATTGCGTGATCGTCAAAATAAACGGAATTTATAGGATTCAGGAGTGGTGTGAAGATGTCCGAGATGTCGTTTGATTCTCCCTCATAGAATGGTTCACCTGCACGATCCATTCCTATGTGACTATGTGCATCGATAAAAGCGGGTGTTATGAAAGGAAATTCACCTACAAATTCACCTTCTGGCTTATCCTTGCCCACATAAATAATTCTGTCATTTTCGATACCAACATAAACATCGTCTAAGAATTTCCTACCATCGTGGAGTTTTTTGCCAAAAAATACCTTCATTTTACTACCTCCTCTCATTGCGACTTTAACTTTTTGTCAAATTTAGAATTTCACCCTTTTTCTCCATTGTTGCATTATAACCCAACTCAAACGCATATTCACCTCTATCAAATTCGAAGAGACCAATATCTGATGTATTGGGTTCAATGTAAACATCCGGAGGGTAAAGATCAAGATTATTTTGAATTATTGATCCTTCCATCGCGTAAACAGAGAGAAGTGCAACATTAAAGAGGTTTAAAGACGGGGATTTAATCCTATTTTTCTGCAAAAATCGTGAAAAACCGTCTTTTACACCTCTCACCCCGGTCTCAACTTTCACTTCATAGTGGACAAGATTGGGCCTTTCGTGAGTTAAAACATTTACTCCAATAACCTGCTCGTATCCCATAGCTCTTGCAACTCTTACAGGCACAGGATCCACAACGCCACCATCGACCAGCGCCCGTTCTGATGCGTAAAGTGGTGTGAAAACACCAGGAATTGCAATCGAAGCCCTGACAGCAAGATAAATAGGTCCTTTCGTGATGGCAACTTCCTCTCCTGTGATTAGATCTGTGGAAACCGCTGCAAATTTTATACCATCGAGATCTTCAATGAGTTTTTCTCCGTAAAATTCTTTCAAGAAATTTACCACATTTTTACCATCCGTAAAACCTGCAAGTGATGGACGCGGAGTGAAAAATTTTGCTATCCTCTTTTTATCGATACTTTTCGATATATCGAGCATTTCATCTGGAGATATGCCGTTAACATAGAAGGAGCCCACGAGCGAGCCCATTGAACACCCTATCACTATGTCAGGGGTAAAACCAATTTCTTCAAGGGCTTTTAAAACGCCGATATGGGCAAGCCCTTTTGCAGCTCCACCCCCGAGAACAAGGGCTTTCATTTGTTTTCCTCTGCAAATTTTAACGCCAGCTTGGCAGCCAGATAGGATGGCTCAGAACCAAGCATTTCTATATTAAACCCTTTTAATTCTTTTATAAACATCCTGTGGAAGCTTGAGTTTTTAAAAAGTCCTCCCGCGAGGAGAACTCGCGGCCTAACACCTGTTTCCTCTTTTAACGTTGTTAACATTTTTACAAGGCCTGAAATTCCATCTTCCATAATCCTCTCTGCCACTACATCCCCTTTAAAATACGCGTCTAAGACAATGGGGAATAGCTTTCCAAGCATGCTCGGCTTGTCCTTTTCGAGGTAGAACTTACCGATGATCTCCCTCGGAGTGCTTCCACCGAAGAATTTGAAAATTTCTTCTTCGAGGATTGTTTTAGGACCAAGATTCTCGAAGGAGAGAAGAGCTGCTCTAACTGCACTGAGACCGTACCAGGCACCACTGCCCACATCTCCTATGATATAACCGTATCCCCCCTTTCTTACTACAGTGCCATCATTAAGCAACGCAGCGGTTATTGAACCGGTTCCAGCGATAAGAACCATACCTGGCTCCCCTTCCCATGTTCCATAGAGTAAAATCTCCATATCAGACATGACTCGTGTGGGAATCCCGGTTAACTCCTCTAATTTTAACGCAACTTTCTCTTTTTCATAGGGCAAAAATACACCGGCGACACCAGCTACAATAAACGAGTATTTCTCGAGTCTATGCTCTTTTTTGATGCGTGTTAAGGTTTCATTTACATTTTTTGCGAACTGGTTCAAATCTCCATTCTGATAGTTAAATCCAGCAAGTCTGACCCTCTCCACAGTGAGACGGTGCTCTGAAATTACCCTCAGTTCTGTTTTTGTTCCACCAGCATCTATTCCGACAAAATACTTATTCATAGTTCCTGAATTATAATCCGGGAACTACGATTTATCCTGCTTGAGTTACCCACGGAAAGAGGATTCCTGTATTTTTGCTGGGTAACAGAATCCAGTATCAACAGGAACATAAATTTTCCTTTAAAAGGATGCTCCGGGCAAATCTTAGACAGTTTTTTTCATTTTGGGCGTGATAAACCTTAAATTAAGATTTCTGGTGTGGTTGACTGAACACGCACTTTTTGTTAACATAATAGCGATTGGTCGGGGCGTAGCGCAGCCCGGTTAGCGCACCAGCATGGGGGGCTGGGGGTCGGTGGTTCAAATCCACTCGCCCCGACCACTTTACATAATGAAAATCCTTATTGCTATCCCCGCCTACAACGAAGAAGGTCGTATCTCAAAACTCCTCGAAATACTTTTAAAAAAATATCCAGGAGAGGATATCCTTGTAATAGACGACGGATCGGAAGACAATACGTATAGGGAAGCAAAGGCCTTTGGAGTAAAAGTAATTCGTAACTCACCCAACCTCGGAAAAGGGGAATCGATAAAAAAGGCCTTCAGGTTCGCACTTGATAATGGATACGATGCAATTATAACGATGGACGCTGATTTACAGCATGACCCTTCTGATTTGCCAAGGTTTTTTTATAAGTTTAAGCACGAGCACTGTGATCTCGTAATAGGTACAAGATGGCATGAATTGTATAAAATGCCGTTTTTGAACTATATTTCCAACAGATTGACCACGATGATTCTGTCTCTTCTTGCCGGACAAAGATTACCTGACACTCAAAGCGGTTATAGACTTTATTCAAGAAGGGTGCTCTCAATGCAATTCACCCAATCGAAGTACGACTTTGAATCCGAGGTTGTTTTTAAAGTAGCTTTGAAAGGTTATAAAATTTGTGGTGTACCCATTAAAACCATTTATGGGACAGGAATTAGTTCGGTAGATAAAGTGAGGGATACTTTGAGATTCATTAAGCTTACCTTAAAATTCATGTGGAGATGAATAAAAGACTCATTCTTCTTTCAAATGATGATGGTGTTGAAAGTGAGGGGATATTAAAACTTCGAGAGGCAGTGTCCCACCTTGGTGATGTGTATATCGTAGCGCCAGACAAGGAGAGAAGTGGTGCAAGCCATTCAATAACTCTGGGGCAACCAATCAGGGTGAAGCAGTTGGACGATAAGGTCTTTTCAGTCTCGGGTACCCCTGCTGACTGTGTACTCCTTGGTATATTTGAGCTTTTACCGGGGAAGCCAGACCTTGTTCTCTCTGGAATCAACAGGGGGTACAATCTTGGTGAAGATGTGTTTTATTCAGGAACCGTTGCTGCGGCACGCGAAGGTGCCATTTATGATATACCAGCACTTGCAATTTCACTCGGAACTTCGACATCTGAGTATTATTGGGAGACAGCAAAATACTTTACAAAAGTCATAATAGATGAAATCTTTAAGTCGAGACTTGATTTTGAACTGATAAACATCAATATACCCAACAAACCCAGGGATGAAATCAGGGGAATTAGAATCGTGAGGCTCGGAAGAAGGAGTTACCAGGACCCTGTCGATAAAAGGGAGGACAATATTTATTACATTGGAGGTGAGCCTCTATGGCGGAAAGAACCGGGGACAGACCTGAAAGCCGTTTCGGATGGCTTTGTATCAATAACCCCTTTAAACATCGATCTCACAGATTATGATGAGCTTAAACGGCTTCAATGGGACCTCACTTTCTGAGAAGAGAAAGATGATGGTCGATACTCAGATTGTTGCACGAGGAGTCAAGGACCCTCGTGTCATCAAAGCAATGTTAGAAGTACCACGCCACCTCTTTGTCCCCACGGAATATATTGATCAGGCTTATGAAGACTATCCTTTACCAATCGGGTATGGGCAGACAATTTCCCAGCCCTATATGGTTGCTGTAATGACAGAGTTGCTCGAGCTGGACGAGACACATAGAGTCCTTGAGATCGGAACCGGTTCCGGGTATCAAACTGCCATACTCGCTACCATAGCAAGGGAGGTTTACACGGTCGAAAGGGTTCCTGAACTCTCAGAAAGGGCCAAGAGGATATTGGAAAAGCTGGGATTTGACAATGTGAAATTCAAAGTCGGAGATGGCTCACTTGGATGGCCTGAATATTCTCCTTATGACAGAATCGTTGTTACTGCAGCGGCCCCTGAGATTCCAGAACCGTTAAAGGACCAGCTCAAAGATGAAGGAATTATTGTCATTCCAATTGGTGGAAGATACGGACAGGTGCTTGTCAAAGGGATAAAGAAAGATAGCAGAATAGTAACTCAGGAATTATTCCCCTGCGCTTTTGTGCCTCTGAAAGGAGAATATGGATTCTAACTAATACTCTTCTTCTTCGAATTCGTCATAATAATCATCGTAGTCTTCTGGCTCAAGCTCGAGTTCAAGGAGCTCAGCCTCAAGGGATGAGAGGGTTTCTCCATAATCCCTGAAGAAATTTTCAAGATCATTTGAGCTAATTTCTCCACTTCTTGCTGATTCGACTGTATCATCAATATCCTGCCTGAGTTTCAGAAGCTTTCTCTGAATCTTTTCTAAAGTGCTTCTGAGACCAGGATCTTCGATTTCCATTTTCAAATCATCTGCGCGGGATAGAAGTTCTCCGATAGCCTCGTGCCAACCTTCTGTGAAATCGGTAACACTCTCCCAGATCCCCAGGATTTCTTCATCACTCAAGCCCCGTATCATCTGTAAACCTCCTTTTTGATGGTTCTTTAATATAACCATACACCCCCCGATGGTCAACAATCAGAAAGGTAAAGATATGGGGCCCGGAAGTGAATGTTTGGAATAAAATGAAAAATTATTGACGAATTAAAATTTATACGATAAAATTTTTTCATGTTTGAGGATCTAATAGAAAAAGTCAGGCACATGAGAAGGGAACATCGGCGTATCGGTGAAATATTAATGCAAAATCCATCCTTAATCCTCTATCTCAATGCGAGTGAACTTGCAAAATACCTTGGGGTTTCACCATCGAGTGTGGTTAGATTTGTAAAAAAGCTGGGATTCAAAGGGTATCCGGATTTCAGGAGAGCCGTTATTGAAAGAGTGGGTTTTAATAAAACGCCGCTTGAGTTTGTTCAGGAAGCTGGTTCACAAATTATGAACGATATTAGGACCAAAGAATTATCCGCAATGGAGAAGAGTCTAACACCCGAGGTGATTTCAGCTATTAATGAAGCTTCAGAATTGCTCTCAGTATCCGACCATGTAATTCTTGTGGGCTATGCATCAGCAGGTGTATTCGCCCAGTTGCTCTATCTCTTTCTCAGTGTAACGGGCCTGAATATTTCGATTACTACAAATTCTCGTGTGGATTTTTATGCAAAAATCCACATGTTTGAGGATCAAACTATTGTCGTCTTCAGTTATCTCAAGCATTTTAAGGAGCTTGTTGAACTCCTTTCCAGAGCCAAAGATATGGGACATAAAGTTATCTCTATTACCGAGTCTCAGGTAAATCCTGTTGCAATGAGGTCCGATATCAATATTCCTATCTGGATGGAAAGGAGTGGGTTCCTTATAACTCTTACACCTGTGGCAATGGCGATCAATCTCCTTGTCGCGAGAGTATCTGAGCTAAGACAGGATGATGTGAAGAGAATACTCCAGAAAACCAAGAAAATGTGGGAAAATTCCGACATATTCTTCGGGGGCGAGTAATGTTGCCAGCTGCGGGTATTTTTATTCTCGATGGATTAATCCTTCCTCTAACATTCTATCTAATTTTAAGGAAATCCAGGTACATGAAGAATATTCCGTTCTCAACTTATTTAAGATTGTACATTATTGGTGTTGTCATTTTTCCAATTTTGCTCCCCAGAAAGCATCTTGAATATTGGCTGACTACACAGAGTCCTTCCTTTCTTTTTGTCCTGCTCGTTGTCCAAATGGTAAACAATATTTTTGAAGAGTCGGGAAAGGCTATCACCCTTTATGCCGGAGCCGGAAAGAAGGGTATCTCAACATATTCAGCTGCTCTACTATTGGGGCTCTTTTCCGGTATGTCCTATGGAATTGGGGAAGCCTTTACCCTTTCTGTGATAGGTATGAAACCGGTTCTAAATAAGGTTTTTGGGATCAACCTGACCCTTCTTTTTATAACATGGTGGTGGGTGTTAGAGCGGTTCTATTCAATTTTGATCCATACGGTCATGGGAGGCCTCGTCGGTGTTTCTCTATATTTCTTTAAAAAATCAGGTTATTTGAAGGCCTTTTTATTGTTTGTAACTGCATTACTTTATCACGAGTTTGTTGATGGGTTAATAATTTACGCAAATTTCCATCAAACCTCACGTTTTTCAAGCTTTGTCATGAATCACATGTACGATGCAATTTTGCCGATCCTCGTGCTTCTGGGGACTGCAGGAATTTTAATTTTGTTTAGAAAAAAGGAGGTAAGACTATGAAAATGTTGATAGCAATCATATTCTCATTGCCACTAATGGCACAGGAAGTCTGTATATCAGTCCCTGAGACTTTACATTATTCTATTGAATACAACGGGCAAAGAATAGGTAAAGCGCTGAATATCATAGAAAAGGCGACTTTTGAAGGTAAAACCGTTTATAAGTACCTTGGAGTGACAGATGTAGTTAAACAGGGGAGAAATATCCGTGACAGCGTCATACTCTATTTTGATAAAGATTGGACCCCTATATATCAGGAAAGATACATAAAAGGGATGAATCTTTCTCTGACCACACACTACAAAGATGGGAAGGCAAGTGTGAAATTAAATCTTGCTGGCAAAGAAAAATCATTTACGATATCCTACCCTCAGGGTGCAGTTGATAACGAGGAAATTTTACCATTTTTGAGGTGCATCGATGTTAAAAAAGTTGGCTCAGGAGAAATTGTAGATATCACTCCCCTTGGTGGACAGACTGTAAAAATTAAGTGGAAATACGAAGGAACTGCAAAGATGAACGATATGGAAGTGGCCAGAGTACTCCTGAAGATGCCCATGAAGAAGGTGGAACTATTTATTAAGGGTGGGAAAGTAGTTAAATATTTTGACAAATCAAGTGGACTGGAGATGATTCTGCAGGAATAAAGCGGTTATTATCGTCCAGATCCCCTGCTCTCGATAGGAGGATTTTTTAGTGGTCGTTATCCCCCTAAGTCCCTTCGGGGAAGAGGATTTTCAGCCGCTTGAAATCCCTCTCCTGATGAAGGGAGGTTTTCGGTGAAGTCTCCCTTGAGGCTGTTCATATTCTTGAATCATTGAAAACAAATTGCACACAATAAAGCGGATTTTGACATCCCCCTTTGTCCCCCTTCTCACGAAGGGGGATTTTTCAGGAAACTCCCTTTTGATATAAAGGGAGAAACAGGGATTTTTACCTTGTTCATATTTTTTCTAACATTCTCAGCTACCATCTGACAAAAGAGGGTAGATGGATTCATTAAAATTCTCTCTACCTTTTCTTTTTGGATAGCATCTAAAAATTGAAAAAAAGGATTTCAAGAAGTATCATGTAACACCTATGAAGAGGATTTATGTTAAAAATCTCAGAGATTACATTAATTCAGAAATAGAGGACTACTTTTTAGTTGCCAGCATAAAGACAAGAAAAAAACGGGATGGTGGGGATTTTTTGGATGTTACACTTTCAGATGCTACAGGCTCGATCCCTGCAAGGGTTTTTGATAATATTGAGGACAACAGGTTGAGTTTAAGGGAGGGAATGGTTGTAAAAATTAGAGGAATAGTCGACCAATTCAGGGAAGAGATTAGTATCAAAATTAATGAGGCCTCACCAGAGGATAATTTTGACATAACAGATTTTATTCCCACAACTTCGAAGGATATTGACAGGATGGTTTTAGATCTCCACCGCAATATTGAGAGAGTTTCGAACCCCTACCTACGTGAACTTCTAAAAAGATTTTTCAACGACGTAGAATTTATGGAACGCTTTAAAATGGCACCTGCTGCAAAGGCAAATCATCATGCGTATATTGGTGGTTTACTCGAGCATACACTCAACGTTACTGAACTCTGCGTTAGCATTGCTTCCCGTTACAGAGAGGTAAATTTTGATCTTTTGATTGCCGGTGCATTACTTCACGATATAGGAAAGGTTGAAGAATACACCTATTTCCCTAAAATCGACAGGACAGATATTGGGAGATTACTCGGGCACCTTGTCATCGGCTACGAGATGATTATGAGGAAGATTCGCGAAATGAAAAATTTCAGAGGCGGGTTCCCGGAAGATCTGAAACTCCAGATACTTCACCTTGTGATTTCACATCACGGTGAGCTCGAATGGGGATCACCGGTAAGACCCATGACTCTTGAGGCACAGATTTTACACTTTGCAGATAATATGGATTCAAAGGTCTGGATGTTTATTGATGCGAAAAGAAAACGGCGGGACCCTTTCTCCAGGTGGTCAGAGTATCTCCAGAGTCTTAAGAGGTACGTATACCTGGGTGAGCCTGAGAATGAACATACTGAAAGTGAGAATGAAGAACTATTCTGAAAAAATCAAGGTGCTCTTTAGACTCAGTTTCCTTTATCATCGAGCCTCCCTTGACCCAATCTATAAGGTTATGAAAAAAGACCCCAGGTTTGACATTTATTTTTCGTGTGAGGATGAAAAGGAAAGAAAATTTTTCTTTTTTACAAGGAGCCTGAAGGATAAAATTCATGAAAAACTGAGGCAGGAAGGGCTAAAGGTAACCGAGGAGAAATCAGGATTCGATATAGTCGTAACAGGTGACACTATAAGAGATGCTCATCGATATGGAAAGACTATTTTAGCGTTCATAAATCACGGAACAGGTATAAAAACCATTCTTTACAGAAACTTAAAAAGTCAACCTCATACAAAATACATAATATTTGTTGAGGGACCTTATAGAAAAAGAAAAATAATCGAGGAGGGCGCGCTTTTTAACAACGAGGTTTACGTGGTGGGATACCCGAAACTCGACCCAATATTTCAGGGGAAGCTCGATCGTGATGAAATTATAAAAAAATGGGGACTTGATCCCTCAAAAAAGACAGTACTTTACGCACCAACCTATAAACCCACCAGTATCTACGCTCTGAAGGATGCAATCTTTGAATATACAAAGGATTTTAATTTGATAATTAAATTGCATCCTTATTCATGGCGTGGTAAATACGCTCCCCATTCTCAACATCGAATATTTGAAAAAAGGCTAAAAAAGTACAGCCACGCTGTCCTCATACCCCCGGAAGAGCACAATATTCTTCCATTTATTCATGTAGCTGATGTTATGGTAACCGAGGCTTCGAGCACAATGTTCGAATTTCTTGCTATTGGGAAGTATGGAATCATCTATAATCTTCCCTATGAGAAGCTGAAACACCATGATGGAACCCCTGTCCTTAGTGAGGATAACAGGGAGTTTTTGAAAGGAGCCTTTGTCCATATAGACTCTCCTGAAGAATTGCCAGAAGCGGTATTTCAGGCCTTAAATCCCACACCAGATATGCAGGAAATGGCAGAGAAATACAGGGATGAGCTGTTTTACAAACTTGATGGCAACGCTTCAAAGAGAATTGTTGAAAAACTTATTCAGCTCTACCAGGAAGGCGGTCATGAGAACACGCCATAACGAATTCATTTATGGCAGGAACCCAGTCCTCGAACTTCTATCAACCAACCCGCAGAAGATTCAGAAAATTTATATCCAGAAGGGAATCAAAGTTGAGGAGAAAATTTTAGAGCTTGCACGCGAGAGCAGGATTCCGGTAAGTGTGCTTTCAAAAGAGAAGATAAGAAGATTTGTTGGCAATGTGAACCACCAGGGGGTTGTGGCGCGGATATACCCGGTTCAACTCGCCTCTCCATCACAGATCATAGAGAAAACTATTAAAGAGAAGGGAATGATCGTTGCTGTTGATCACGTTGAGGACCCCCAGAATTTAGGAAGTATTATTCGCACAGCTGAAGTTCTTGGAGCGACC
>JALSOD010000162.1 GCA_026986655.1 Caldifarciminota bacterium
CGTTTCTAATTTTGAGGGAGAAGCTGAAACCACTTGAGATTGTTGGCGGACTTGTGGCTATATTTGGTGTTCTCATTATCACAGGTGCTTCTCCCCGTGGTGAAATTTTGAAGATATTGATTGTTGTAACAATAACACTTATGTTTTCTTTTAATACTGTGCTTGTAAGAAAAAATGTCAGAAACATACCTCCATTTTTTATCGTCTCATTTCGTGTTTATTCACTCTTTACCATATTTGCGATTTATTCGATTTTAAATAGGGGACTGTGTTTTCCCTCAAAGGAATCTATACCTTACATCGTCTCAGGTGCAACTCTGGGTCCCATTATTGCAACATTTTCACTGTTTAAGGCTTTGGAATATTTGAAGGCAGCGGATGTCTCAATAATAAAGTCGATTCAACCACTCCTTGTATTGCTTGGCAGTTATATATTTCTTCACAAGGCAGTCACTATGCGGCAGTTTATAGGAGGATTGATGATCATTGCAGGTGTCAATATTGTGATTTTGGCCACACATAGAAGCTCGTGAAGATTTTGTGTGGTTTTTAAATATATCAGTGTGCTTTCTTACCAATCCATTCTCTTTGTGTCGATCTGTCTTTTTTAAATCAATCCTTTGAATTGACTCAAATAAGGGTTCTACCACCATCCATAATAAAAATCTGACCGGAGATATAGGAATTTTCATACATTAAAAAGTCAGCCAATCTCAAAATTTCCTCGATCTCAGGTAATCTTTTCATTGGGAGTTTGGATGTGTAATTCGGGAAGGGCTCCTTGAGGGCGTTTATGGCTATTCCATTTACCAGCAAATCCGGGGAGAATCTCCTTGAAAGGGTTTTGATCAACATGAATATTCCTGCTGATGCTATCGAATTTAACCAGTACTTTGAGTATGGGATGATCCCACTGATGTCAGTTATAAAGAGCATCTTTGATACCCCGGCTGATATTAGCTTTTCTGCAAGATATACCGGACCGATGAGATTAATCGTAAAGGTTTCATCAATGGTGTTAAAATTAAGCTCTCCAAGCTCCATCAATTTCCCTATGGAGAAGATTACATTTACAGCGTTTTTTGAGGGAATGTTTTTGATAAAATTGACGTCAGGTCGGGATACATCTAATTGTATGGCAAATGCCCCCGTGTCTTTTTCAAGTGTTTTCGCCAGTGATTCATTAGAAAAGTACGTGAAGATAACCTTTTCCTTTACGGAGAAGTACCTGACCAGCTCTCGACCAATTTTTCCGGTTCCACCAATTATCAGCATGCTGAATTTATAGAGGATACTTGTTTTTTTTTCAACTCAAGAAATATTTTTTGCACTTAAAATGGACTTTTTGTCCTTGAAATAATTCCTACCAACTTTTAACTTATAGAAATGATCGTAGGCGTTGATGTTGGCGGAACATTTATAAAGAGTGCGATTCTTGACGAATCCGGTTTTATTTTGAAAAAGGGTAGGGTAGAGACCGATGCGGATGGGGGACCGGAGAGAGTCATCGCAAACATTGTAAAATCCATCGAATGCGTTTGGTCTGCCGAAGTAAAGGCCATCGGAATTGGCATGCCTGGACTTGTTGACATGGAAACTGGTATCGTTCGGATCCCTCCAAACTTCAAAGATTGGTATGAGGTGAATCTGGCAGATGCAATAAGGAAAAAATTTATTGTGGATGTATATATCGGAAATGACGCGAACAATTATGCACTCGGTGAGTGGAGGTTCGGGGCAGGTAAGGGTTACAAAAACCTCATTGTTCTAACACTTGGTACAGGTATAGGAGGAGCACTGATTCTTGATGGCAAGCTTTACACCGGGTCAAGGTTTGCTGCTGGAGAGTTAGGGCACATGAGCATAGAAATTGAAGGACCACAGTGCAACTGTGGAAATAGAGGCTGTCTCGAGTCGTTCGTCGGTACCAACTATTTTTTAAGACGGGCAAATTTGCTACTAAAAAAAGATTTTAAACTCGTTGAAGAGGTCTATAATCTCGCACTTGAGGGGAATGTTGTCGCCAGGGAACTTTTCGATGAGTTTGGACGATATCTGGGAGTTGCAATTACCAATTACATCCACATTTTTGACCCGGATGTAATTATCCTTGGTGGCGGCGTTTCTAAATCATTTGACCTTTTTAAAAAGAGCATGTTCGATGAAATAGATAAAAGGGTCATGAAAATTCCC
Organism: Caldifarciminota bacterium; assembly: GCA_026986655.1. GTDB lineage: Bacteria > Hydrothermota > Hydrothermia > B15-G9 > WFZT01 > WFZT01. The sequence goes on from JALSOD010000162.1 coordinate 2,194, forward strand.
GGCAGGAAGAATCTTGTTTTAACCGCAACCCTTGAGGACGACGCCGGTATACTTGGAAGTTTTTATCTTGCAAAGAACCATGGAAGAGTCTAAAGGAAGGATACTTGGAATTGACTACGGTGAGGCGAGAATTGGTGTTGCAATCACCGATGAATTGCAAATAATTGTCTCACCCCTTGAGGTAATCTACGCTAAGAAGATTAATCCGATTAAGAGGATCAAGGAAATTGTGGAGAAAAAAAATGTTCAAGAGATTGTTGTTGGGATGCCATATTTACTCTCGGGCCGCGAAGGTAAACTTGCAGAAGAGGTAAAAAAATTCAAGAGTGAACTGGAAAAAAATTTAACGATCCCGATTGTTTTGTATGATGAGAGATTCACTTCAAAAATTGCTGAGCGTGAGTTAAGATCGCGTGGAATCAAGCCTTCTAAAAACAAGTCAAAGGTTGACCTTTTTGCGGCAGGAATATTGCTACAAGATTATCTGGAATATAAAAGGAGGCGATTCTGATGAGGAAAATAACAATTTTCATTGTCTTTGCTTTCCTCCTTACAAGTTATCTTAGTTATAGTTTTTT
>JALSOD010000163.1 GCA_026986655.1 Caldifarciminota bacterium
ATTTTCGGGGTTACACTCGGTAAAAGAATCATCAGGATCGGCACGGCGGATTGGCTCAACCCAACGGATGTAATTTCTCCAAAAGATTATACAACCCTGCATTCGGATATCGAGGAGTTCACAAAAGGTGTTGAAGAAATCAACTTTGACCTGAATTTTTCAAATTTTTACGCCTCACTGTACTTTTTCCCGGTCTTTACACCCAACAAATATCCGATGGCACCGTTTGGATGGGTAATTCCGTCTGTTCTTATTGTGAAATTTTTCCCGAACAGAGCGATAAAGCCTACCAACGATGCAAAATATACCGAATATGGATTAAGATTTCAGGGTTATTTGAGCAATATTGATTTCTCCTTGACCTACCTTTCAATTTATGACCGTGATTTTGATCTCGGCTACAAGTATTTAAGGGGGTTTAACACGAGTGAGATAGATCTTTTCCCGAAATACAACCCGATAAGAATGTATGGAGCCGATTTTTCAACGACCGTTTCTGGCTGGGAGTTCCACGGGGAGGGTGCATATTTCAAAACAGTGGATGAAGATGGGACCGATCCAGCAGTTAAAAATCCTTATGTTTATTCGATTTTTGGGGGAAACAGGTCCTTTCTGGACGAAAAAGTGAAGTTTGGTCTTCAGGTAGGGATCAAGCATATTTTTTACTTCAGGGACTCAACTTACTACGATTCGAGTATGGCTAAGTCGATCGTGTATGCATTTGCAAAAAAATTTAATTACCAGAATCATGAAAACACTTACTATGGAACATTGACCATTGGTTACAATTCTCCTGATGGGAACTGGAGTGTTGATGGAACACTCGTTTACGATTTTACCAATGAAGATTACTTCACGATTCCAAAACTCGTGTATTCACCGGTTGATGCAGTAAACGTTATTGCCGGGCTTTTCTTAACAGGCGGAAAGGGCTTTTCACCCTTTAGTGAAATGGGGAAACATATTGGTAAACTTGGATTCCTTGAAGTAAAATTCAGCTTTTAGTTTATAGATGAGTTATAATCTGAGCTTTAATCCGGCATAGAGACGTGTGTCTGGTTTGATCTCATAGTCGTTTTTGATCGGGATTCTTTCAGCGCCAAGCAAAAAGCTGAAAGGTTTTACCGTGAAGAATGAAAGTCCGCCGAAAACAGTGAAAATGTTTTTGACCTCATCGTTTGTAACGATCGATTGAGGCTCATTAAGAATATTGACGCCGAGCATTAGTCCTTCATATTCGAGTCCGATGCGGTATTTCTCTATATAATTATTCGGATGTACAATAGAGTCGGTGCCCAGGAACATCACGCCAAAGAGTGGCCCAATCTTCCCGCCAAAGCCTTTTATTATTTTTAGATTCCCGTCGATCACTTCACCGTTTATCATGAATATTCCACCAATATTTAGAATACCAGCAGAGATTCTAATGGAAAATGGATGCTGTTCCTCCTTTAATCCTCCACTTTTGATCTCATCCAGGTAGAGCTGGATATTCCCCTTTGCTTCAATATAAAATGGCTTTGCAATGAGAGGAAATCCAAAGAATATAGCTGCAAGGAGTAAACTTCTTTTCATGATGTTCCTCCAATTTTAGATTGGTACTCCATACGTATTTGTTCTTGTTGGTTCAAAAAGTAACACGAAGGTTTCTACATTTGCTTTTGAGCGATGAGGTGTTCTCTTCGGTATTTTTAATCCTTCACCTTCTTTCAAAATGAAGGTTTTATCCCTGGTTTCGATGATAAGCTCTCCTTTCAGGACGAAGAAGAATTCATCCTCATCAGGATGCACGTGCCAGCGGTATTCACCATGAATTTTGACCATTCTGACAGACGATCCATCTATTCTTGAAACCTCTACAGGTGTGAAGGTTTCTTTTACCTCCTCCATTAGCTCTTTAAAGTTTACTTTCTTCATAAAAATAAAAAAGTGCGCCGCGCAGGAGTCGAACCTGCAACCCTCGGATTAAGAATCCGATGCTCTGCCTGTTGAGCTAGCGGCGCACTTGAAAGATGGTGTTTAATTCTAAATGCTTTCATCTGGTATTTCAACTCCAAGCTCCTGCATTGCCTCTTTAAACTGTTCCCCGTTTGGGGCCTTTCCATGCCATTCTACTTTATTTTCCATGAAAGAAATCCCCTTACCTTTTATCGTGTGAGCAATTATTAACTGGGGTTTACCTTTTACAGATTTCGCCCACTCGAAAGCATCCCTTATTTCTTCAAGGTTGTGACCATTAATAGTTTTTGTTGCCCATCCAAAGGCTTTAAATTTTTCATCTATGGGAGATGAATTCATAACTTCAAATATTTCTCCATCGATCTGAAGTGTATTGAAATCGAGTATAGCAGTTAGATTATCAGCCTTGTAGTGGGCTGCTGACATGGCTGCTTCCCAGACCTGCCCCTCGTCTATCTCTCCGTCTCCAAGAGCCACATATACACGTGAATCTTTTTTATCAAGTTTTAAACCAAGTGCCATTCCAAGAGCCACAGAAAATCCTTGTCCGAGGGAACCAGTAGAAGCTTCCACACCCGGTGTCTCTGTACGCGCTGGATGTCCCTGCAGATGAGAATTTATTTTCCTGAGACTCCAAAGATCCTCGTGAGGAAAATACCCCCTTCTTGCAAGTACAGAGTAAAGGACCGGAGCTGCATGACCTTTTGAGAGAACAAACCTGTCCCGCTCTTCCCAATCAGGATTATCAGGATCATGCTTCAGCACGCACCAGTACAGGTAAACCATAATTTCAACCAGTGAAAGGGAACCTCCAGGATGACCAGATCCAGCGTAGTAAATCATCTTGATAATATCAACTCTCACGTCATGCGCAATCTCTCTGAGTTTTTCAAAGTCACAGTTCGTCGACATCTATCAATTTCCCTCCAATGATCGTGTATTTTATTTTACCCTGTAACTCTTTACCCCAGAAGGGGGTATTCCTGGACTTTGATTTTAAATTTCTAACAGTCCACTTTTCGTTGAGATTCCAGATGGATAAATCTGCAAGATATCCTTCGCGGATTTCTCCTATTCTGTCAAATCCAAATATTTTTGCAGGCATGTAGCTCATAGCCATTATAAGTGTCCTTATATCCAGTTCATTTTTTAACACAAGGTGAGTATAAAGGGAAGAGAAAGCGACTTCCAATTCCAGTATTCCAAAAGGTGCCTGATTAAGATCGAATTCCTTCTCAAAGCTCGCATGTGGGGCGTGGTCGGTTGCAATGCAATCGATGATTCCATCTTTTAGGGCCTGTATGAGAGCTTTTCTATCCTCCTCTGTCCGTAGTGGTGGATTTACTTTGAAAATTGGGTCATAAGTTTTTAGCTCCTCCTCGGTAAATAATAGGTGATGAGGTGTAACTTCAGCAGTAACCCTGAGATTTTTAGATTTTGCCTGTGCGATTATCTCAACAGAGCCTCTGGATGAAACATGTGCGATGTGGAGCCTTCCATTGGTAAGTTTTGCAAGGAGAACGTCCCTCGCAATTGCTATTTCTTCCGCCTCCGATGGTATGCCTTTGATACCCAATTTGTATGAAAGCGGACTTTCGTTCATCACCCCTTTTAGAGAGAGGGTTTTGTCCTCAGCATGAGAAACAATTGGAAAGTCCGGGACATACTCGAGGGCTCTCCTCATAACCGATGAATTAGCGACCCAATCACCATCGTCCGAGAAAGCAACAGCCCCCAGTTCTGCCATTAATCTCAGGTCTGCAAGTTCCTCACCTGCCCTCTCCTTTGTGATTGCTCCAATCGGCAGGATTTTTGCAAGTCCAACTTCATCAGATCTCTTTAAAATGTACTCAACTGTCTCAGGGGTATCTATGGGGGGATTTGTATTGGGCATTGCAAGAACGGTTGTAAACCCACCGGCAGCTGCAGCTCTACTGCCCGAGTTTATATCTTCCTTATACTCGAAACCAGGCTCTCTTAGATGTGTATGCAGATCAATAAAACCTGGAAATATTGTAAGTCCAGATGCATCAATAACTTTAGCCTCATTATCTAAAATATTTTCACCGATTTTTTCAATCCTGTCTTCGACAATTAATATATCAAGTTTATCGTCAATCCTGTTTGATGGGCTGAAAATGTGTCCATTTTTTATTAAAATCTTATCCATTTTGCTGTGCTCCTACAAGGAAAAGATAAAGAATTGCCATTCTTACCGCTACTCCATTAGTTACCTGCCGCAGAATGACGTTTCTAACCCGATCCCTTGCTTCGTAGTCAAGCTCAATTCCCCAGTTTACAGGTCCTGGATGCATAAGAACAGTTTCTGGACTCAGTTTTTCGAGCCTTTCTTTTGTAATACCGAAAAATTTCCTGTATTCACGTATGGACGGGAAGTAAGGTTCCTCCAATCTCTCTTTTTGAATCCTCAATGCCATAATAACGTTTACCTCACTCAGAACATCATCAATATTTCTTACGATTTCTGCGCCAAGTAATCGATATTCCTCGGGAACAAGGGTTGGAGGTCCGGCAAGAAATATTTTAGCACCAAATTTCGAGAGTCCAAAAATATTTGATCTGGCTACCCTTGAATGAAGAATGTCCCCGACTATCAGAATATTTATGTTGTCCAGACTTCCAAATAACTGTGATAGAGTCATCATATCCAGGAGTGCCTGGGTGGGGTGCTCGTTGGTGCCATCGCCTGCGTTTATCACAGTGGCGTCGGTATTTCTTGCCAGTAGATGCGGCAGTCCAGAAGCACTGTGTCTCACTATATAGAGATCAACCTTCATGGCATCGATGTTTTTGAGAGTGTCCAGTAAGCTCTCTCCTTTCGCAATGGATGTACCACGCGTACCCACACTGATTGTATCAGCTGAAAGTCTCTTGGCTGCAAGATCAAAAGAGGATAAGGTCCTTGTGGATGGTTCAAAAAACATGTGAACAACAGTTTTCCCTCTTAAAGTTGGAAGCTTTCTATTGGGACGATTTATGACTTCGAGGAAAACTTCGGCCTGATTTAATATTTCAGAAATGAAATCCTTGTCAACGAACCTTAAACCTAAAAGATCCTTAAACCCTCTAAAATTTCCCATGCTGGGGAAAATTTTAAATTCCCGTAAATAGATTGTCAAAGAAACATTGCATCCTTACTTTAAGGATTAGTTACTATGGCATCTCGGGTAGGTGAAGTTACATGTAAATTCGAAGAATGATTCTAAATTAAAACTTGATTTAAATTTTTGATGAAAATATAATATCCGCCTCATGAATATTCTGGCTATCGCAATCGGTGGAAGTGTAGGTGCGCTTTTGAGATACTGGCTTGCGGAATTACCAAGTAGATTCCTTGGCTCATTATTCCCCTATGGTACATTATTTGTTAATGTGCTCGGTTCTGGTGCCATTGGCTTTTTATGGGGAATTTCTGAAGTCGTTACTATTCCGCCGAATGTTAGAACAATGGTTTTTGTTGGAATGATTGGTGCCTTCACTACTTTTTCAACTTATATGTTGGAGACATTCAATCTTTTACGAGAAAATGAGATAAAACTTGCCGTGGTTAACTTTTTAGTGAGTAATTTTTTAGGCCTTCTCTTCGTCGTTCTTGGGTACTTATTGTCTGTTTTGATTCTAAACCTATGGAGGTAGGTATGAAACTCCCTGAAGAAGGTATTTTATTAAGGATTTTCATCGGTGAAAAGGACAGGTATAAGGGGAAACCATTGTATGAACAGATTGTTTTAAAGGCGAGAGAGATGGGTCTCGCAGGTGCAACGGTTTTGAGAGGAATAATGGGGTTTGGGGCTGAGAGCCGGCTGCACACGGCAAAGATTCTAAGACTTTCCGAGGATCTTCCAATTATTATCGAAATAGTGGATAGAAAAGAAAAAATCGATGCTTTGATTCCGTTTCTTGATGAGGTCGTAAAAGAAGGTCTCATCACAATGGAGAAAGTTAAAGTTATCAAATACCGCCACAGTAAAGCATGACTCTTCTCGAAATCATTTTTATAAGTGGTCAGAGAGAAGTTGTCATCTACAATAAAAAAAATTTTTATATCAACCCATAAACCTCTTCTCGTGTTTTGAAAAACTAACCTTAAAAAAGCCAAAATCCTCATTGATTAAGGGAGATAAAGGAGAGAGATCCATCTTCTCACTTTTCAAGGATTTGTAGGATGAAAGTTTGATAATTCTTTATCAGGTCATTAATCTAAGACTCAGTCGAAAAGGAGTGGTGAAGATGAAGATTCCATCTGTTTTAACAATAGCCGGTTCGGACAGTGGAGGGGGGGCCGGGATACAGGCAGATTTGAAGACGTACACGGCTTTAGGTGTGTTTGGAATGAGTGCTATTACATCCCTTACAGCCCAGAATACTACCGGAGTTTATGGCATATTCAACGTTGATCCTGAGTTTGTTGCTAAACAGATTGACGTAATCTTCGAAGACTTCAACATCGACGTGGTAAAAACAGGTATGCTCTCAAATTCGGAGATTATCAAAGCTGTGGTGAAGAGCCTAAAGAAATGGAAAATAGAAATGATTGTGGTCGATCCGGTGATGAGGGCTAAAGGAGGTGACCCTTTGCTTTTGCCCGACGCAACTGAAACGTTGATCTCGGAATTCCTGCCAATGGCTTACGTTGTAACCCCGAATGTTCCAGAGGCCGAAGTTTTATCAGGTATGAAAATAAAAACGAATGAAGATATGCTCGAGGCGGCTAAGAAAATTCGCGCCCTCGGCCCAAAGTATGTTTTAATGAAAGGTGGACATCTGGAGGAGGATGAGTTTGCTATTGATTATCTGTACACCGGAGAGGATTTCTTTGAGTTTAAGTCTGAAAGATTTCACACAAAAAATACCCATGGAACAGGATGTACGTATGCATCTGCAATTGCGGCTTATCTTGCAAAAGGGAATGATATCGTTGATGCAGTAAAACTTGCAAAAGTCTTTGTCACCGGAGGGGTTAAATACGGACTTGAACATGGAAAGGGACATGGACCGGTAAACCACGAGTGGATGGTACTTGGGTTAGAATCGCCCCAGGTAGAGGTAAGAAAATTATGATGATGACTCCAATTATCTTGGCTCTATTGATCGGTTTAAATCCTATTGCAGGTTGCAATGGGTATACTGCTTACAAAACGGATAGCAGTATCATCGTAAAAAATCCTCGTGAGTCAAAGATCACTGAGCTAAAATTCCATGACGAGAATGTTCCCAAAATTAGATTAACAGGGAAAGGGCGTCTTGTTGCATTCTATCCTGCCACGTATGAACTCTCCGTTATCGATCCTGGCAATAAAAAAGTTCTTGAATTTTATCCGGACAAAAATTGGTTTGAGCTTGAGTCATATTCCGCATTCGATGCAATGGGTGACCTGATCGCGGTTGCCTACTTTATGCACGGAAAGATCCACTTTGTAGCATTCAAAAACCTGAAGAAATCCATTGACAAAATCTATCCATCACTCTACCCGGCAGGTTTGTGGATCAGAGATGGAAAAATATTCCTGAGACTTTACAAAGTTAATAATAATACCGTATCCGAGGACTTTGTAATTTTACCGGAAAATGGTAAGAAGTGGAACATCTCACGGGTGATTGCGATGGACTACGATGGTAAAACGCTTGTTTTTGCGACAAAGAGAAAGATTTTTCTAATCAAAAATGGTAAGATGGAGGTACAAAATGCCAGAGGAATCATCCTTGATGTGAAATTGTCCAAAGGTACCCCTCAAATGCTGGTGGATATTACTCAACATGGGGCAATAATGATACAAAGAGGTGAAAACTTGGTCCCCATAATCAGACCAATGAGAAAATTTTCAGGATGTGGGGAACAAGGAGGTTAAGATGCTTTTAAAATTCATCATTGGTCTTTTAATTTCTTATCAATGGCCTATAACTCCTTTCAACCAGCAGCACAATATTTCTGGTACGTTTGGTGAGTTTCGTTATGGGCCGCCCATTCATTTTCACAAGGCCGTTGATATTCCAGCGTCTGAAGGCACACCAGTCTACGCAGTCGAGGGCGGCGTAGTATTATGGATTGGCTCAGGGTTCAATGGTGGAATCAGGGTTGGAAGATTTGCCTATGTACATGTTGTTCCCCGCTCTGACCTCCAGCTTGGAGATACTGTAACGCAGTGGGAAGTTGTTGGATATATAAACTCGGCCTACCATGTACATTTCAAAGATGGCGACGGTGCCTCTTCCTATCCCCTTGTTAACCCCTTACTTCAGGGGAATCTATCCCCATTCGAAGATCCATGGGGAACAAATGTTTACAGCGTTACATTTTTTAGCCATTATCTGGGAAACTGTATGAATCCCGACAGTTTATTCGGTCAGGTTGACATCGTGGCAGGTGCACTTGATACAACAGGATCAGGTACGATTGGTAGCAACAACGGTGTTTTCCAGATTTTTTACACACTGTTCTCATCTGATACGGATAGCATTATTGTTGGACCACACAGGCTTGTACAATTTGTGCATCTTCCGTCCACACCGGTTGATGAGGTCTATTACGCTCCCTGGTCGAACAACCAAAATCATTACTATATTGTGACAAATTCAACTGTCAAGGCGAGAGGAAGTCTTGATCTGAAGCACATACCGGAGGGAGATTATGCCCTTGCTGTCTACGCATCTGATACAAGAGATAACTGGGATACAAATTTTGTAAATATTCACGTTGTTCCGACGGATACAACTCCTCCAGCGGTTCCCAGGCTCAAGGTACTTAAACTGCTTCCCGATGGACGTGCTTATTTAAGATGGAAACCTGATACATCGCATGACCTTGCAGGATATAAAGTTTACATCAAGTTTGGAAATTCGAGATGGGTTGAATGGGCCAATGTTGGACCTTCGGATTCGAGTTTCACAACTTCAAGGACTTTGACTCAAAACTGGAATTTCTATTTTAGAGTCATAGCCTACGACAATCAGGGGAATTTGAGCTACCCATCCACTATTTTCGTTATCAGAAGGACAGATTCACCTGATAAAGTTTTAATCGTCGATGGAATTGAGAATGAGATGGGACATGATTATTTCAGCCGATATTTAGAGGGTCTTGAAAATATTACTGTTGAAACAATTTCAGAGAGTGCCATATCGGAAACAAATTTCAGAGATTACGAACTCGTAATAGTGAGTAAGGGCATGGATTCAACGGCACTGGACACCACAACCCTTCTCGAATACTTAAATGCCGGTGGCCACATTTTTATAAACGGTGGAAAGATAGCAAAAATTTTAAACTCTACGACTTTCCTTGACCTTTCTGGTGTAAGATTTCTCCAGGATTCTTCCGGAATTGATACCGTTGTTTCAAAACCATGTGGTCCTTTTTACGATCTAACAGCTGTGATCTCTACCGGGAAGGAGTCAAATGTTATAGATACGGTCAGCGGCTCCTTTGGTGTGTTCTCATTCAAAGGAGACGGATATGCAGGAGTTTTAAATAGAGATACGAGTGTAATTTTCTTTTCATTCTCGATAGATCACGCGGAAGATAGCCTTTTTACCATTCAGGTTTTACGTGACATATACACAGTTTTTGGACTTACATCGGTTAGCGAATCATACAGCTCGATAGATCGTGGAATTTCGGTCTCATACTCTTTTGATGGGTCCTTATTCCTCAATGGGATAAAACATGATGAGAAACTCGGTATTTTTAACCCTGCGGGTAGAAGAGTATTTTTCTCAGCTATTCATCCATACACGAAAAGAATCAAAATTGGGAGGCTACCGTCTGGTGTATATTTTATCAAAATCGGGAATAAGCAGGTTTTCAAAATTATGGTGGTGAGATGAGATGTTTGTGTGGAGAAATGGAGAACTTTTCTGCGAAAATGTGAAGGTCTCAGATATTGCTAAACATTTTGACACTCCACTCTACGTTTACAGCAAAGCCGAGATTCTCAAAAGAATTGGTCAGATTAAAAGTGTCTTTGGGGATACTCCTCACCTCATAGCGTATTCATTGAAAGCAAACAACAACCCTCACATTCTTCGAATTATAAGAGAAAGTGGGCTTGGAGCCGATACCGTTTCTGGCGGTGAAGTAAAATTGGCACTTGAAACTGGTTTTCTTCCATCTAAGGTGGTATTTGCGGGTGTAGGTAAGAGAGAGGACGAAATAGAACTTGCAATAGAGCGGGGAATAAAACTCCTGAACATTGAGTCCGAAGAGGAGCTAAATGTTGTAGAAAATATTGCCGGGAGAGTGAGAAAGAAAATTCACGTAGCTTTGAGAATCAATCCGGATGTATCTCCCAAAACTATTGACAAAATTGCCACTGCAAAGAAAACAAGTAAGTTTGGAATTGATCTGGAGAAAGCAGAGAAAATCTTAAAAACTTTTACGAGCAGATGGGTGACAATTACCGGTCTACATGTCCATATAGGTTCACAGATTTTTGAATGGGAGCCTTACATGGAGGCTGTAAAGAAGGTAGAGCATCTCTTCTCTTTGAGAGAATTTTCCACCTTTGATGTTGGCGGAGGATTTGGTGTCGATTACGAGGGTATAGGACGCGAGTTTGACTTTTCAGGTTTTAAAATAAACGTTTTGAAATACCTTAAAAATTATGTGGAAGAGGTGATTACTGAGCCTGGAAGGTTCATTATCGCAAAGGCGGGAATTCTTGTAACAAAAGTACTGTACAGAAAAAGAGACTTTATCATCGTAGATGCCGGGATGAACGATTTTTCGCGCCCCGCCTACTATGGAGCAAGACACAGAATTGTTAATGTTGTGAAAAGAAGTGGGGACATTGGAATGTTTTCTGTTGGTGGCCCTGTCTGTGAGTCAACCGATGTTTTTGGAAGAAATTTTGAGCTTGAGTTACCAGAGAGAGGAGATTTCCTTGCCATAATGGATACAGGGGCCTATGGAATGACCATGGCATCGAATTACAACGCAAGACCAAGGCCTGCAGAAGTACTCTGTGATGGGAACAGATATACTCTTATCAGAAAACGTGAGGATTTAAACGAGATACTGTGGAGAGGAATACCTGATTAGAGTAAAGTTTGACCCCCGAAGTTCTGGGTTACTTATTTTATCGGGTTCAGAGGTTGGGAAATCTTGACCTTTAAATCACGC
>JALSOD010000164.1 GCA_026986655.1 Caldifarciminota bacterium
GGGGTATCTCTCCCCAAGGGAGAGGGATTTCTGGAAGTTGGAAGTATTAAAGAAGTCCCCAAGTTTGATTTGTTAGATATTTCTAATGATACAATGGTTAAGGAAGTGGTTGGTAGGGCGGTGATAGGTAGTTATAGCTTGCCACAAGCCCTATTAAAGCTCGATGGGCAATCTTACTCTACAATCAAAAGAAAACTACTGGAAATTAAAAGACAATACAATAAAATTAACACTATCATCAAAAGTATAGGAGGTTGAAGATGGCAGATTTGAACTGGGACGAAATACTTAGCGAGGAGAAAAAATCCAAAAATGAAGCGATTGAAAAGGTGAATAAAAAGATAGTTGAAAAAACTTACAAAGAATCGATAGTGGCAGACGAAAACCTCACCACCTTGAGGATAAAAATCCACCTCCTCTCAAAGGACGGGGAGTGGGTAGAGGTAGGAACCTTCGCCTTCTCGAAAGAGAATTTTGCAAATATCACCGATTTCGTGAGGGATATTATCTTGTCTCAAATCGATGATTTGAGCAGGTTTAACATAGGTGGGATAGCAAAAGTGAAGTATGTAGTCTATGACGAAAACAGCTCGAAAGCCTTGTTGAGGAATACGGTATCTATTGCAATCCCGAAAGAGTTATTGAGGGAAAAGTTAGAAGAGAAAAAGGAAGAGGTGATAGTAAAGACCGAGGCATCCGTATGGGATAGTATTGAAAAATTCGTTGAACTGAACAAGGCTTTACTGGATAACACAATCCGTATGAAAGATATGGAAAAAGAGCAAGTTGAAAAGTTATTCGAATTACAGCTAAGGGAACTGAATAAGAAGATAGAGGAGATAAAATCAAAAGCTCCTGAAGGGGGTGAAAAGGCCCTCGTTCTACTTACAGAGTTGCAAAGGTTGCGAGACGAATTCGAAAGAAGGTTAATTGAACTAAAAGCCAAAAACCCTATGGAGGAGGTAGCTACCAAAGTAGTGGAAAAAGTTGTGGACAAAGCTTTAGATAAAGCTTTCAAAGAGGAGGATAGAAAAGATAGTGATGAGTTGGCTAAATATCTGTTGACTCTCCTCAAAAATGAAAACCAAACGCAGGTGGAACTTCTAAAGACTTTACTACACAAGGAGTTGGACAAAGACCCTACCAATGAAATAGAAAAGATTGCACGGCTTGTTAAGGAGTTGAGGGATAAGGATACAGGCGAGGATATTAAGAATGAACTCTCTAAGATAGTTCTCGAGATAGCTAAGAGGAAGATGTCGGAAGACCCCCTTGAAGATTTAAAGCAAAAGGTAGAATTGATAAATGGAATAGTTAAAACCCTTAGGGGGGACGAAAGTAAAATCAAGGAAGAGATACAACAGCAGATTAACGAGTTGAGGAACCTTATTCTTACTCAACAAATGAGTTATCCCCAATATGAGGAGGAACCCAAAGACCCTCTCGAACAACTTGAGTCTGAAACAGAAAAACTTGCAAGGATTTATGAAAGGATGGAAAAGTTGTTCGGTAAAAGGGAGCCCGCCTCAAAGACTTTAATTGAGACTATTAAAGAGGTGCTATCTTCCCCCACGATAGTGGAAATAGCTAAAACACTCGTTCAAGGTTTAATCCAAATGCAACAACTGCAAATGCAAATGCAAATGCAGGCTGTTACGAACCCCTTGTATATGCAAGCTGTTGCTTACGGACAAATGCCAGTTAGAAAGAGGGTGGTAAAAAAGAAGGCTGTAGTATCACCACAACAGTCGCAACCGCAACAAATCAGTCAAGTAAAGATGCCTGGTCCTCAACCGCAACCGCAACCTGTAGCGGTTCCCCAAACAACAGCTTCAGGGACAGAGAAACAAGTTGAGGAACACAGTGTCTTAAAACAAGCTGAAGATTTATTCCATAAAGAGTTGGCACCTGTTTTGAAAGAGCTTGCGAAAGAAAAGAAAAGGGGAAAGGAATGGGAGGAAAAAGTGATAAATACAATGACAGAAAAACTATTAAAATTAGAGCAAGAGAAGCAGCTAATGGCAAGGATAGTTACAGAAAATCAGGATGACTTAGCTAAGTTTAAAGAATTTATAGACGAGGAGGTTAAAAACCTTCTGAAGGTTAGCAAACAGAAAGCAGTAGAACTCTCCGATGCTGTCCTTGCAAGGGTGGTACAAAAATTAATAGGTTAACCTTTTTTTAACCTCTTTAACTCCTTCTCTATGGAATTTAGTTTTGTGTATAGTAGCAAAAAGCCAAATATTACAGTGGCTGCTATTATTAAATTAGTTCCTCGAATAGAATTTGTGTAAGGTTGCAAGTCTATTCCTTCGTAGACCATACCCACAAGTTTTTTTTCCCGCATAGAAGTTATGATAATACCTATGCTTGCAGCTCAACCCGTTAAGTGTAAAAGGTTGAAAACCCCCTACTTTGTTGATTTGGTAACAGGGAAAAAAGGGAAAGTTATATTTGCACTGAGGTCCCCTTATCAGTTAATAGAGATGATACTAATACCTTCCACAGGAGGTAGGAGAAAATGGCTTAGAGGATTATTCTTAAACGGAGAAGTTCAATATGTGGAAGGTATTAATAAGGAGAATTATCACAATGCACATACAAAGATATTAAAAAAGATACCTAAACACTTAATCCGTAATGTTGTTATTTTGGGAGGAGGAGATGGAGTATTGGCAGGTAAACTGGCTAAGTTGTTACCACGAGCAACTATTTATGTATTGGAGCTTGACCCTTGTATGATACATGTTTTTAAAAAA
>JALSOD010000165.1 GCA_026986655.1 Caldifarciminota bacterium
GACTATATTCGGATAACGGGCATGAAGACTGTCTAATTCGGCCACAGCTTCCTCATAAGTGTAATAAGGACCAAAATTTATTTTAGCTCTATGAGCCTCCAGATCTGCATCCAGAATTTCATAAGAAAACCCCGATACAGTGGAGAGATCCATGACGATTACATCCACTGCATTTTTAGTGGGCAACGATGCTGCAATGTCCGCCCCATTTTCCTGGAGTTTTACAACATCGCCGTACCCGTTCACATATACTCTGACAAGGTATTTTGCATTCAGTGATGCTGCAAGCATCACCATAATCAACAACTTCTTCATACTGCACTCCTTTCAGGTTGTTTATTTCTTGAAGAGATAGGGCTCAACCCCCTCGTTGAATCTAAGACTATCTGCATCTGCAAAGTCTGCATAATGCAGAATCAAACCTTCTAAAAAAGCGGGCTCAACTGGTGAATTAAACGGGTGGGTATGGATAAGATGGGCTATTTCAACGGGAAGTCCAAAATTTATTGCCTCATGGGCTCCCCAGAAACCATGCTGGAACAGTTTACCTATTTCAGACTTCTTCCCATGTTCGTATTCAACAGTTTTACTAACATCATGAAGCAAAACGGCAGCAATAAGTCTATCACGGTTGACCTTTATCCCGTGGTATCTTTCGAGAGCTTCGGCGATCGCAAGTGAGATGTGCAGAACAGATTTAATATGATTCACAAGCGAGACCCCGGGAACGACCGGGTTAAACGGTGCCTCTTCAAGATTTTCAAATCCACTCTTTTCCCAGAAATATATCCAGACTTTTATAACTCCGTTGCGGAGATTTTCGTCCTGGATATCGTTTATTTCCGGGAATAATCTGATGATCTCCTCTCTTTTCATTACCAACTCCTTTCCTGGTTTAAGGACTAATTTTAATGTCAGGTATCTAAATTTAGAAGCAGATTCGATATATGCACATCTTGACAGCACTAATCATGAGGCGTAAAAGTTTATATATAAATTAGTCCAATCGAGCTATTTAAAAACATTAAAAAATTAAAAGTGCCCTAAGAAAATAAATTAATTTAAAAACAAAAGAGGCGATTAAAATGCAAAGAAAGATTAGGGCAGTAATAATGCGAGGGGGTACAAGTAGAGCGGTCTTCCTCAGAGAGGAGGATCTGCCCGAAGAGGGGGAAGAGAGGGATAGATTAATACTTCGCATCTTTGGCAGCCCGGATCCTTTCGGAAGACAGATAGACGGTCTCGGAGGTGCGACATCCACCACAAGTAAGGTCGCAATAATTAGTAAATCAGATCAACCAGATTATGATATCAACTACACTTTTGGACAGGTTTCAATTAACCGTCCTATAGTAGATTACAGAGGAAACTGCGGTAATATTTCCTCTGCCGTTGGTCCCTTTTCCATCGATGAAGGGCTTGTGAAAGCCAGGGAACCCATAACCACAGTGAGAATACTCAATACGAACACAGGTAAACTCATTGTTGCGCATGTACCGGTGGAAAACGGTCATGCAAAGGTCGAGGGAGATTATTACATCGACGGAGTGCCATTCCCTGGTGCTAAAATTGAGCTTGATTTTTATGAGCCTGGAGGAGCAGTTACAGGAAAGCTTCTTCCCACAGGCAACGTCAGGGATACATTTGATATTCCTGGAATCGGGAAAATCGAGGTATCCGTTGTTGATGCATCAAATCCCGTGATATTTTTAAAGGCCGAATCTATCGGTCTCGTAGGGACAGAGCTCCCCAACGAAATAAATTCCAACCCGGAATTGCTTCAGAAAATAGAGAGTATCAGGGCATTTGTAGGAGCACAGCTCGATTTTGCTCCAACACCCGAAGAAGTTTCAAAAAATAGTCCCGCGGTTCCAAAAATTGCCTTTGTTTCACAGGCTACAACCTACAAAGCATCCTCAGGCAAAGTTATAGATAAAGATGACATATCACTCGTGGGCAGGATAATGTCCATGGGTAAGCTTCATGCATCTTACGCATTAACAGGTGCCATCTCAACATCCGTCGCCTCAAAAATAGAAGGCACCGTTGTAAACGCACTGACCAGGAATCAGGATAAAGTCAGGATAGGACATCCAGCGGGGGTGATCGAGATTGTTCCCTTTGTTCACAAGAAAAACGGTGATTGGTATGTAGAAAAGGCCAGGGCTTTCAGGACAGCAAGGAGATTGATGGAAGGCTTTGTCTTCTATCCTGAAAGCCTGGCTTTGTAAAAAGGAGGTGTGATAACATGAAGAAGCTGCTGGCAATGGTTGTAATGGTGGGGTTCGTCTTTGCTGGCGAGCCCAAAATAACAATAAAGTTCCCGCTAAAAACGGGATTAACACATCCCCGCACCATCAAAGCGCAAGAATTTGGTAAGTGGGTTGAAAAGTACTCCAACGGTGCCATCAAGGTTGAAATCTACCCCGGTTCTCAGCTCTATAAGACCAAAGAAGGCCTTCAGGCCCTCAGTATGGGCGGAGTCGAAATGATGAGCGTACCTAATGGTCATTTAGTAGCCTACAGTAAACTTTTTGAACTTATTGAGCTTCCCTTCCTCTTCAAAGCTAATGAAGATTTCTGGAGCTTCCTATACAGCCCTACTGGCTGGAAGATCATAAAAAGTGGTGAAAAATCCAACGTCGTCGGACTGACGGCTATGGATGAAGGCCCCATGATTATTGCGACGAAGGATCGATTCCTGAAAAGGCCAAAGGATTTCAAAGGA
>JALSOD010000166.1 GCA_026986655.1 Caldifarciminota bacterium
GAGGCGCCTCCTTGCAAAAACAAATACTTGGATGGTGGAAATTTTGTCCTATCCTCAACGTGATGGGGATACTTCACGTTCGACTAATTATTCGCGCTCGACCTAGTCGAATCAATGATATTAATTATTAATGATAGCTTATTTTGTGATTATTTTGCATGAATTCACAAATCCCTTAACTTTAAACTTTCGTTCATATCCTAAAAACATTAGCAATTTTGTTGCAATTTTTAATTGAGTATAATAATCGCAGTGCTGAACCTCAATGTTGAAATAGGAACCCACCTTAGTTATATTGTTTAGCACAAGATAATTTGATAATGAGCAATCATTTCTGGATGATGTAACATGTTCATAAACAACATTCATCCCCATTCTATTTAATATATTAATATATCTTTTTGGTGCATTGGAGCGAAAAGAATCTATGCCTGATATGATAACCATGTTGTCTTCATCTTTCATCCTCCCTGTAGCGTGGAGGGCAGGAAATCCCTTCATGCTTCCCGATGAAGCATGGACTGAAATTTGGCCCTGTCCTCCATTGGCAAAATAGCCATTGGCGTTGCTGTGAAGAGCCAGGTAGGCACGCCCTCCTTTGAGCAACGATATCATCGTTTTCGTATACTTAGGACTTAAATGGCGCATGCCCCGACAGCGCTTCTTCAAGGCAAAGGATCTGTTTGGATCCTGTCCGCGCCAATACCGGCGCTCAGAGGCCTCAATGGCAACCAAGCGCCCTCCAAAAGCCGCAACCATTGTCAAGGCTGTGGCAAAGGCCGAATCTTCGTTATCATGGGGCACAGCCCACTTTGGATATGCTTTAACAAACCCTGGCTTTTCCACAATTGTCAAATGCCAAGTCAAGAATCTGTCCTTTATGGATAAACTTTTATAACATAAACCATTCGCTTCTATGAATTTGGCATTCCGGCGCACATCTGCATCCTTGGAGAAACGCGGCTTAAGGCACCTTTGTTCACGCATCAGATAGGCATGGCGATTATATCTCGTTGTTTTTTCAGATATCACTCCTTGATTTATATTTTTTTTAAAACCATGTTTAACCAAGTCGATAGGTCTTTTTTTTGGTAAACTTCGTTTACTATTAATATTCCTGAGTTTTTCACGTCTTTCAGCTGATTTTATTGCCAAAAGAAGTTTGTTATTTGTTTTTTCTATCTTTTCCAAAAGGGGGTTTTTTCTACCTGCGGAGGAGATGGTTTTGTTTTTTAGCGAATCCCGCTTCAATTTAGCATAAAGCAGAAATATAGTATCACTTAATGCTTTTTCGTAAATATCTTTTTCAGTTTGTATATTCTTAGAAAAAATATTTGAAATTTGCAAAAAATCATCTTCCGTAAGCGCAGCGTCCATCCGCATACGCATGTCAACCAAGCCCAACCGGGAAAGAGCCTGCTTGAAGACGCACACATCCTCTGAAGGCGAAGGCTGCATCTTCTTACTGGCTTGTATATTATATAACTTTAAGTAAATATGCCTTGCATCCATGCTAGATATTTCCAGACACAAAGCATCCGTTGGAGATCTACGGACGCTCCCCTCAGCTTGCAGGGGGGCAGGCTGGAAAAAAATGCCGAAAAACAATACACCCCATATCGTCACTTGGCAAGCAACCGAACTGACTGATGTTAGCACTAGGCGAAACATTGTCACGCCTCCTGACCATGCTCTGCAATCACAGCTTCATCTCTTACTGAGCCTGAAAAAACCTCTCCCGCAATATCCGGAATAAAGTTCTCCATTACTGATGTGTCCCGAAATTTCAACACCATATTTTGTTGGAGGAGAAACACCACTATTATCTATGTGTATATATCCAGAATCACTTACTGTACCACTCCAACGCCTGCCATCACTGTAGAAAACAATTGTTCCATTAGAAATGGTAGCTTCAAAATTGTATATTCCAAGACAATAAGGCCTTCTCACCCTGTAATATCCCCTTCTCCCTCTGTATACTCCATCAATGGAGTTTTCTTCTTTAATAACCTCAATATCGCTTGAACTTGAGCCCTTATCTTTATCATTTTTTTGACAATTTTTCAACTCAGTCCTCAATTGCTCTAATGCCTGTACGGCTTCCTGATCATGTTTTCCTCGGAACATATTGCTCTTGCGATATGTTTCCGCACAGAACATTTGTTTTTCAATCCGGTCGCATGCCGAGCTGGAAAGGCTGACATTTTCAACACAGGAAAGCGCTTTACTCCAACTCTTTTCATCTCTTTCCAGAGCAGATTTGATCTCCTGCATTTTGAGCTTAGCTTCTTCTATATGAAGGCCGTCCTCAAAGGCCAGCAAATAACGCTTGTATGCTGACAAGCTGCCCTCTTTTTGCGCCCTTTTCCAGGCTGTATCATCAGCCAAACTATTAAGGAGAAGCCGTATCCTTTTTGCCTTTGGGGAGTATGGGTATTTTTTCAGGAAATCATCATAAGCCTCAACCGTCCCTAGTGAAACGGCCTTGCTATAGGCGACATTTTCTCGAACACTTTCACCTTGTTCAGAATCTTCAGAATCATTGAATCTATTCCTGAAGAGTTCTTTTTCTGCATTTATCCAACTTTTTACCTTTGGCCACATGCGTACATCATCAAGATTTGCCAAAACATCTCCGGGGTTGAATCCAACCATTTGAGGTTCCTGAGAAAAACCCTTGTTGCGCATAGCGCCGCGCCTGACAGCAGACAGCAGGT
>JALSOD010000167.1 GCA_026986655.1 Caldifarciminota bacterium
CTCGTTACTATACTACCTCGAGCTTGGCACTGTTCAGCATTATGCAAAAGATTTCAAGCGATCCAATCATAATTTCGAAGATGCGGAAAATTTGATCGAAGAGTTATACACGAGGTCTATTTCAAAACAAACTGCAGCTCTACTTACAAGTGAGAACGTCAAACCCTACAGACCGGAGGACTATGAGAATATCCTGATCAACTATTACAGGGCATTCAATTACTTCTACCTGAATGACCTTGAAGATGCTACAGTCGAGGCAAGGAGGGTGGATGAAAAATTAGAGAGACTCAATGATAAATATAAAAAGAAAAGCGCCTACAGAGATGACGCTTTCATGGAATTTATTTCTGGCGTCTTTCATGAGATGAGTGGTGAGTACAATGATGCTCTTATTTCCTATAAAAAATCTTACGAAACATTTAAAAGACATTATGTGAGATACTACGGTGTCGGTGTACCAGAATTTATTTTGAAATCAATTAAAAGAATGTCTATCGCAACCGGGATAGGGATTTTTGATGAAAGTATTGATTCAATAAAGGTTAATCCTGACAATGGAATTTTACTTGTAATTTTAGAATATGGCCTGATTCCGCAGAAGAGAGAAGCTTTTACTGATCTATGGATCAAAACGAGAAAGGGACATACAAAGCTGATCAGAGTTGCATTCCCGTACCTGCCAGATACCATTATCCCATTCCCTTGTATAAAGGCAAAATTAGGGAATGTGGCACTTTCTTTTCACGAGGTAGAGCCCATTTACGAAATTGCGAAAAGAAATCTTGAAGACAAAAAATGGCGAATAATTGCAAAAGCAATGTTAAGGGTATCGGTCAAGTATGGCACTGAAGCAAAAATAGAGAATGAGCTGGAAAAGAAATCCAAAAATCTGTCCGATGTAGTGGGATTTTTTATCAACGTTTTCAATGTCTTTACGGAGAGAGCCGATACACGAGAGTGGGCTACTCTACCGGCAACAATTTTTGTAGCCTATGAGGAGGTACCGGCTGGTAATTATCCATTATCCGTATTCTGTGAAGGAGATACTCTTGTTCTGGATACATTACAGATAGGTAGGGGTAAAATAAAATTGATAAAAATACGAAAATTTTGAAAAAACTTACGCTAATTGACAGATTGTGCATTGATTATTTATAGTTAATTGCAAAAGGAGGAGTAGAATGGCAAAAACAAAGGAATACAAAAACTATATAAATGGAGAATGGCGGGATTCAAAGGATGGAAAGACCTTCGAGGATAGAAATCCCGCTAATTGGGATGATGTGGTTGGTATTTTCCCCCTTTCCACCAGGGAAGATGTAGAAGATGCAGTTAGGGCGGCAAAAGAAACCTATCCAAAATGGAAAAAGGTTCCTGTTCCCAAAAGAGCTGAAATTCTGAGAAAAGCAGCAGAAATTTTATTAGAGAGGAAGGAAGAAATCGCCCGTCTCATGACAAGAGAGATGGGGAAGGTCATTAAAGAGGCAAGGGGTGACGTACAGGAAGCGATCGATACAGGGTTCTACGCATTTGGAGAAGGAAGAAGACTTTTTTCCATGAATACACCGAGTGAGTTACCCAACAAGTTTGCTCTCACATTCAGACAGCCTATGGGGGTTTGGGCAATCATTACCCCGTGGAATTTCCCTTCAGCACTGCCATCATGGAAAATTTTTCCTGCTATACTCGCAGGTAATACGGTTGTGTTCAAACCACCTTCAGATGCACCTGCAGTTGCATACGAATTTGTAAAGGCACTCGTTGATGCAGGGCTTCCACCTGGAGTGCTAAATCTCGTTTTTGGTAGTGGAAGTGTGGTAGGTGAGGCACTTCTTACACACCCTGATATTGTTGGGATTTCGTTCACTGGCTCATCAGAAACAGGGATGAGAATTGCAGAGGTTGCCGGGAAGCAACTCAAAAAAATCTCCCTCGAGCTTGGCGGGAAGAACCCACAGATTGTTATGTGGAGTGCTGACATAGATCTTGCAGTGGATGGAGCTCTCTGGGGTGCCTACGGCACAACAGGTCAGAGATGTACAGCCACCTCAAGGGTTATCCTTCACGAGAAGATTTACGATGAATTTATGCATAAGTTCCTCGAAAGGGCCAAAAACTTGAAGATTGGATACGGCCTTGACGAATCGGTAGAGGTCGGCCCGGTGATCAACGAGAGCCAGCTCAAGAAAATTATGAAATACGTTGAGATTGGAAAACAGGAAGGCGCACACCTCGAACTCGGTGGGAATAGACTCACGGAAGGTGAGTATGCAAAGGGCTGGTTCTTTGAGCCAACCGTATTCACAGGTGTAACACCTGACATGACGATTGCTCAGGACGAAATTTTTGGACCTGTACTCTCCGTCTTCAAAGTAGGTTCATTTGAAGAGGCA
>JALSOD010000168.1 GCA_026986655.1 Caldifarciminota bacterium
CATGGAAAAGATGGGGGCTTGCTGTACCCTCATGACCGGCTCAGGTTCTTCATTATTTGCTATATTCGAAGAATTCCCGGAAGAGCTTTTTGAAAATTTTCACGACAGATTTATTTTCACATCTCCCTTGCAATCTACCTGAAGAGCTTCCACCATACAACAAAACCTGTAGATATGATACTCAAAATCACAAGTCCAGCGAGAGGAATGTAAAGAATTGTAAATTCTTTGAAGAAATTTACGTACGCCCTCCCGGTGTGTATCTCAAGGGCGGCGTTCCAGAGGGACATGGGAAGATTTTTGATCCTCTCAGGCATTTGAGGGAATCGAGCGCGTCCATTGATAGATTTTGCCCCCTTGTCGTAATCAAAATAAAATTCGTCTCCCCGTATATCATCGGAAAATCCTGTCACAAGAGGGGATGGATACCGGTAACCCGGAATTTTCCTGATGTAATCGTAGTAAAAACCGTTTCTGTAATCCCATTCAAAAAGGCCATCAAAGGAGCCAACAAGTATATTCCCATCTCCGTGCTTCTTAAATACCGTGATACCCATAACGTTTATTGGTGGGGCTGGTCTGAATCTTCTTAGAGGTCTTTTCAAACTTTCATCTGCGTAATAAAGCCCATCATTAGTGGCAACAATGTATCCATTAATGTCATTAACGTAAAGGACGCCCCGAAGTCGGTCATACCATGGGTTTCCAGAGCCCAGTGTGGTGAATGGAATTTTTGGAATCTTACTCCAGGCGATGAAGGCAAGAAGCGGAGGACGAAGAAACATACCGGTAACTGTCAGAATCAGCAGAAAAACAATGGACATCCAGCCAAGTCTGTTATGCCATTTCAGAAGAAATCTCATACTCCTGTTGAGCCAGTTGGATGAATTTGACCTATTTTTCCTGAATTTAACGATGTAGAAACCAATAAAATAGTAGAGACCGGATAGAACAAAGAAGATAAAAATTATCCCAAGAAGATCAACAAAAATTTTTCCATAGATACCAAAAAGCTCACCGGAATGAAGCATCCATAGAGTTTTAAAAAGACTTACCTTGTGGTCCCAATTTATCGGAGGTGGAAGCTGAACGATTTCAAAATTTTTAAAATCAACTGTTTTTAGCAGATGAGACCTCGTGAGCAAAATCACCGTATCGGCTTTTTCACTGATATCAACAACGCGTTTTTCCTTTGTTGGGATTCTGACTCTGGCCCATTCTCCGTTTCTCAATGAATAAAGACCAAATAGAGTCCCTGCGATTATTCTGCCGTTGGAGAGTCTTTTAATTTTGCAAATCTTTCTGTTGTCCATCCCTGACGGCAGTCCATGGTTGAAGTCCTTGAAATAGCTACCTTTGGTGTCAGTAAGCCAGATTCCAATGTTTCCATAGATCAAAACACTATCGTGGCCAATCTTTTCAGTCCCTTTGACAGCAGCATTATTCCAGTTGTTAAATTCGTACATCGCGGGTAAAAGCCTGCGGCTGACATCTATGTGGGAGAAGAGTTTACGGTGATTCAGGATTATTCCGGTAACAGGAAAAAGCAGTATAAAAACAATAAAAATTACACTTACCCACTTATGCCATGAAATAAACAATCTAACCATAGGAAGTCATGGATGATAAATTAAAAATTAGAATTAGTAAAGTGGAACAGAAGTGTTCTGAAATTTTTCATCATAGTTTTAGAATGTTCCAATAATTGCAGGTTACTACCAAACAAATGTTACTTACTATCCCGGAGCATAGCGTTGAATAACGATATCATCTACCTTATTATTTAACCCACAAAAATCATTTTGGAGGTTTCGAAAGTATGCTAAAAAAAGTTGCAATTCTCACCTTACTTGGTGTAAGCCTTGTTTCAGCAGATGCATTTAAAGCTGGAGGAGTATTTTTAACCATTTTCCCTGGTGCAAAAGCAACTTCACTTGGTGCAGCATTCAGCTCAGTTGCAGATGACGGAACCGCTTCCTACTACAATCCTGGAGCGATGGCTGAGTTCAAACATCCTGAATTTTCATTCATCCACGCACCATGGCTCAGGGGACTTGCACCTGATATGTACTATGAGTTTTTGGGATGGGTAATCCCCACCAATTCAGGCGTATTTGGGGGTCACATAGTTTATTCAACCTATGGAATTTTTGAAGCCATCAACAATGAAAATCAGCTCTGTGGCAAATTCAGGCCTTACGAAACGGCCATTGATCTTGCCTACGCTTCAAAGTTTACGAATGACCTTGATTTTGGAGTCAATGCGAAATTTATCCACTCATTTCTTGCATCTCCTGAGGTTCTGGAGTGTGCCTCCCAGGGAGAAATTCAGAGTGGTGGTTCAGCTTCGTCATTCGCCTTTGGTGCAGGAGTTTTATACAAACCATACAATGGTAGGCTAAGGATAGCTGCTGTGGTTGATAACATCGGTAAGTCACTCGTTTATACCGAAGGAGGAGAAAAAAATCCTCTGCCTCGTCTTTTTAGATTTGGAGTATCCTTCAGACCCATCTGGTCCAAGCTACACAAACTTCTTCTTACATTCGATATGAACAAGATCCTTGTTGGAATCCAAAATGACTACAACGAAAAGGGACTCAAATATGTGTTAGACGAAGCATGGAAACACGCAGGGATTGAATACACTTTCTACGACATGATCTCACTGAGGCTTGGTTACTTCTACGACAAATATGGTTGGAGAAAGGG
>JALSOD010000169.1 GCA_026986655.1 Caldifarciminota bacterium
CTGAAAATATGGCAATGTAAACACCATCCTCACATAACTCCTCCAAAACTCCTCGTCCACATTTAACCTATCAAGAAAGTTCTGGAGCCTTTTTAGCTTATGCTTTACATGGGCCTTAGATGGAAGATGGGCTGCTATATCCCTTAAAGTAAACCTGTCGAGGTTAAACATAGCCACTATGAGATCAGAAAGGGTTTTGAGGTGTGGTTTGGATAAGGAGTGGAAGTGAATGGAGAGTAGTTTATGAATATATTTTGAGAAGAGTGAATAATCATACATAGCAATATTATGACACATTTTTGAAGTATTATCAAGTATAACATCTAATTTACCCAATAATTCATGGGTAATGTCAGCCCTTTGTCCCCCTTCTTGCGAAGGGGGATTTTTCGGGGACCTCCTTTTGACAAAAGGGATTCAGGGGAATTTTTACCTTACTCATATTTTTCGAAGAGTCTCAGTTAGAGTTTTTCATCCTGCTTCAAATATGGCGTACTCGGGAATGTGTAATTGCAGTAGGCACACTTATAAGGTGGTTTGACAATGGAAAATTTATTCTCGCATTCTGGGCAGGTGTACTCTTTTGCCTCCTTATCAAGCTTGACATTTACTTCAGTTAAACTACTCCTGCATAAGGGACAGTAAAGAGGTTCTCCCTGTTCCTCTGGAACCCATATAATGGTGCCACAGCCCTTACATTCAAAAGATTTAAGTTCCATAAAACTCCTCTATCAGTCTATTAAGGGCTTTATCCGGGTCTTTGGCATGGGTTATGGAACGTCCTACTACGATAAAGTCAAATCCATTTTCTCTCGCGAATGCTGGAGTTACCACCCTTGCTTGATCTCCTTTCTCATCCTCCGCAAATCTTATACCGGGGACAAATACTTTAACATCGGGAAATCTATCTTTGATTAATTTGGCTTCGTGGCCAGATAAAACGATGTTTTTACCCCCCAGATTTAAAAATAAATCAACGAGCTTCACTACTGTATTTTTTACTTTTAAGTCCTCCCCCATAAGTTCTGATAACATCTTATCATCTATGCTTGTCAATATGGTGACTCCAATGATTTCAATTTTATCATCAGCAGCTGATAAGGCACCAGAAATCATGGACTTGCCACCAGTTAGGTGAATAGTCACATATTTAATATCAAGATCTCTCAGAGCTCGAATAGAATCTTCGACAACACTTGGAATGTCGTGTAATTTCATGTCAAGAAATATCTCAACTTCTTGTTCTCTTATTTCTTTTACAATTTCCAGGCCGTAATGACTGAAAAGTGGAAGGCCAATTTTGAAGATCTTAACCCTATCTTTGAATCTGCTGACCCATTCCAGCGCTTGATTTTTTTCATAGGTGTTTAATGCGATAATTATTTCACCCATAATGCCCTATCACCTCTTTCAGGTTAATTTTGTATCTTTCCTTAATGTTATTTTTCATCTCAAAAGCAAATTTTATGAGAAATTCATCGAGTTTGTCCATCGGTCTTTCTGGTACAGGGAGGTCGATAATTCCAGAATACTCGATCAATTCACCAAGTGATATCTTAGATGGCGGTTTCACCGGCAAGTATTTTCCATCTATGTTTTCAATTATCCCCTTTTCAACAAATATGTCAAGTATTCTCTTTAGCTCGTGTGGTGAAGTGTGAAGTTTCTTCGCGAGTGGCTTCAATGGAGTTGCCCCTCTACCCTTCTCGAAATTCTCGCAGATTAGGATGAATGCTTTTAGCTTTCTGTAGTTGGTTATTTTCTCCCCGGCTAAGAGCTCCGGCCATTGAAGAGTGGCTGTTATCTCCGCCCCAAATAGAACAAGTAGCCAGAAGAAGTACATCCAGATCAGGAAGATTATAATAACGGCCATAGTCCCGTAAATATGGTTATATGCGGCTTTTGTCGTTATGTACCAGTCGAAAATGTGTTTTGAAATTTCCCAGATAACACTTGTAAATCCACTACCAATTAATGCAGGTTTTGCCGATATCTCTATGTACGGCAGGAAGTAATACATAACAAAGAATGCTCCCCATGCAAGTAGAACTGGAAAGGAAAGCAGAAACAACTTCGTAATAAGTGGTACATGGAATATGGGGGATGAGCCAAATCTCTCTGAAAGCCTGGCAGACACATAGAATGAAAGACCCAGAAGAAGGGGGGTGAGTGTGAGAAATGCCCAGAACGAGGCAAACTTTTGTCCCCAGGGCCTTTTTTCTTTAACAGACCAGATCTCATTCAGTGCTACTTCTATCGTGTCAATAATGAAAACAGATCCTATAACAAGAAACACAAGTCCGATAATGTTCAGTGTAGTTGTGTTCCCCACAAAATTTTGAATGTACTCCTGAATCTTTGCAGCCGATGAGGGCAGGAAATTTTTGAATATAAATTTCTCAACTTGTTCTCTAAAACCTTTAAATGCAGTGAATGATGAAAACAGGGAGAATGAAATAGCGGTTATAGGAACAAGGGAAAAAAGTGTAGCGTAAGATAGGGCGGAGGCACGCGAAAAACACCCGTCCCTGTTGAACTTTTTTAAGACGCCCCATAAGTAGGACGCTAATTTTTTAAAATTTTCGAGCATCTCTCAAAGTGAGATATTTTGCCCAGAACTGGAGGAAAATATGTGAATCCGCTCTAAATAAAAATAAATACTTAGCTTTTCACCGTGCCCTGGTGGATTGAACGGTGGTATTCGA
>JALSOD010000170.1 GCA_026986655.1 Caldifarciminota bacterium
AATTGAAAAAAATCACCAGAATAAGGTTGATATAATAGACCGGGAAGGACTTAAAACAATTTCAGATAGAGAAATTATCCAGCATCTGGAGGAACACAGTAATTTTGAACTTTTGAGGAGGACTGTCTCAATTTATAAGGATGGTAAAATTTACCCGTACACTTTCAAAACCACTGGAGAAAAATACATAACTCTTGAAGGATACAAAAATCTTTATAAGCTCGATGACTTATTTTTAAAATTGATGAAAGCCATCGAGGATTTGAACAGAAAGAACGGTTCAAAACAGCCTCTTGATATCGAATTCGCTCTGGTTGAAAGAGATAACGAACTCCTCATCTACCTTCTGCAATTAACACTATTTACAATTCATTTCCCGAAATACAGAACCGATCCATCAAATAAACTCTCCCAGGAAACGATCTGGTTTTACTCGCCTGCAACTGTTGGCGTTCTTAAAGGGAAGCCTTTCAGATATGTGATCTACATCGATGCCTCAAAATACAGAACTCTTGGAACTGAGGAAAGGCTTAGAATTGGTGAATATCTTGATCATCTCGATAAGACAATCGACGAGGAATATATCCTGATTATTCCCGGAAAGATGTGGAGTAAAAGTGTCGATGATGGAATAGTAACAGATAGTTTGTTATCAAAAGCCGGGATGCTCGTGGAATACGCGTATGAATCCTTCGAACCATGGGGTGGCAGGCCGTCACACTTTTTCCTTGAACTCATAAACAAGGGTGGAGTCTACGCCGCCTGTTTTAAAAGCGATGACTGGAAACTCGACTTCCAAAAATTACGCAAACTTGGATGTGCTGATATGGAGTACGTGGATCCATTTAAGGTTATAAAGAAGTTCAAGCTTGAGAATCCCACAGTGGTGTATGCAAATAGTCTTACACACAAGTCTGGTGCAGGATTTAAATAATATTATACGGCTGAAAACATTCTTAAATTCATCATTTTTTGTTGACAGGTCTGTGGAGGTTTGTTATATTTTCACAAAAAGATAAAAGGGAGGTCGGGAAATGGCAGTTAAAATGCATTTTAATTACAAGGACGTCCCGAGAGCGGCACGGTTTGCTTTCAGTGCAAAGAAAATTTATGTGCAATTTTTAGGGCTTCTTCTGGGGACTATTGTTTATTCTATTCTTGCGTATATTGGTTTTCTCGCCTCCGGTTACTCGATTACCGAAGTCTGGAACAACTTTCACTATATTCCAATTCCTCTGGGTGAACCTCTAACTTTCTGGGGTCTTTTCTTCGTCTATCTTGGGCTTGCACTTTTTGTGATTATTCAGCTTCTTTTTGGAGTAGCTATTGCCAAAATCACCTATGAGCAGCTAAAGGGAGATGAATTTTACGAAATTAAGCGGGCCTTGAAATTTGCATTTGGGGAGGGACGCTCCGCAATCTTCACACCAATTACGATCATTCTCGTAATTATTTTTATTTTGATTGGTGGTGTCATTCTCGGTCTTATAGGTAAGATCCCGTGGCTTGGAGAGCTCGTGCTACTCCTTATGAGTGTTCCTGTAATATTTACAGCCGTTTTTATCGTTTATCTGCTCTTTGCTCTTGCACTCTCTTACTTCCTCGTCGTGCCGATTGTGGCAGTTACAAACTCTGACACTTTTGACGCCCTGTTTGAGCTTTTCTCAACCTTAAACGACCAAAACTGGAGATTCATTGGATACGAAGTGTTTCTCTACATCATTAAGCCTATAGCGTTTGCAGTCTTCGCCTGGTCAATTGCAAAGGGCTTGAGAATAGTGCATTGGGTCCTGTCAGCACACTGGCTGATGGGAGATAAGTTCGTTAAAATCGAAAAGGCAGCAGTCTCCTATCTACCAAGTCACCCGATTCTTTACAGCTTTGAGCCAGTTCTGCGTTTGATCGGTGCCAGTCCACTACTCTACCCCCAGCACGTTTCCCATCTCACAATTCCGGAGTCCATCCTTGGTTTCTTATTTGGCATTCTCCTTTACTTCATAATTTTTGTTGCCCTTTCTTACTGGGGAGTTATGCATTGGGCCGGAAACACTCTGATTTTCGTCGTGCTGGCCAAAAAGAAGGATGATATTGATTACCTTGAAGTGAAAGAGGAAGAGTTTGAATTTTCTGAGGAGCAAGGAGAATCTTCAGAGGAAAACACTGAGGAAACCGAAGCAAAAGAGGAAGGAGAAAGTTGATCCTCTGCGAATTTTATCAGGAAGAGTGCAAGGCTATCGAATTTAAAAAAGAGAGGATTAAGGCTGTTCATTCTGTTAAAAGGAAAGATGTCCTCCAGTTTATGAAAAGGAAGCGGAAAGAGATCAAGGGGATTCTTGTGAACCCGCAAAAGTTTTACTATAGGTCAATTGAACGCAAATTCTCCCCTGTGGTCAAAAATATCGTAGATTATGAATTCCCGGATATAAAAGACGGAATATGGGAAAAATTCGATGATAAGAAAGGGAAAATCCATCTTGTGATGGCTGACAGTGCAGAAATTGAGTTTGCCAGAGAGGTCATAAAAACATCCAGGGCACAGTGTGAAATTCTCGATCTTAGTATATTCAACGTTGTAAACTTTGTCACAAAATTCTATGAAGGATTTCAGAATGGCGTCATTATCAACGTTGCAGAGGATTACGTTTATTCGATCTTTGTAAAGAATAAAAAGTCCTTCTGGGGAAACAGC
>JALSOD010000171.1 GCA_026986655.1 Caldifarciminota bacterium
ATGATTTATACAGAACATCATAAACGCATTGAGCTTTACACAAAGGCTCTGGGCCATATTACCCGGTTAAAAATACTCAAATTTATATCAAAAGACTTCAAATCTGTAAATGAAATTGCTGAAGAAATGGGCCTTTCTCACTCCGTCTGCTCCTCCCACCTTGGCATTCTCTGGAGAGCCGGTCTGGTAATTAAAAAACGTGTTAAAAACTTCTCCTATTACAAACTTAATTCTGAAAAATTCCACGAAATCCAGAAAGAAGTACGAAATTTTATTTTTGACGAACTAAAATAACTGCAAAATCTCCACAAAAATTCATCAATTCCTCCATCTAAAAACATAAATCATCACATATTCGGAATAATCCACAGGATTAATCTTATTGAAGAAGAAATCTACACTCGGAAGGTCTATTTGAAGAACCCTGCCCTAATATTAAGGCAGTATCCAGCCAACCTGAATATGAAGGGAGTAACCTCAAGCCATAAAATTGAAAAAGAATTCTATCGGACAGGTGTCAAAAGAAACTCAATTTAAAAAGGGGGGACGCCGCTTCGCGGCGTCCCCCCCTTAACATTATACTTGAATCTTATTTAAGAATTATCACTTTCTTCACACTCTTAAATTTCCCTGCATTGATTCGAATGAAATAAATTCCATTGGCCAGACGTGAAACATCAAATGGAATCACATGGGTACCGGCCTGAAGTCTCCTGTTCAAAAGGTCTGATACAACCCTTCCCGTAATATCGTAGGCCCGGATTCTAACATTGGCAGAAACAGGGAGTGTAAACCTGAGCTTTCCACCCCTCACAACCGGATTGGGAGAAATTGAGAATCTAAACTGTATCGGTGCAACACCAGGTTCGGCAACATTTAGTGGATTTGAAGTTGTAAACTTGATGGCCTTTCCACCGTAAATACCCGTGGAGTATCTATCAACATCTCCATCATAGTAAATTTGAAGTCCGTCAGTCTGGCTTCCGTTTTCAATACCCGTTGTGAAATCATCCTGGGTAGGATCTGTCAGATACTGGAAAACTATCATTCCGTCACCTGTTGTGGTAGGATAGTAGGTGGGATCAAGTAATATGACCTCAAAGGTCTCCAGTTCACCGGTACTGCCGTAGTGTGGGACTTCGTGCCATTCGACTATAAATCTGTGGTTAAGTGAATCAAAATAGTAGGCTATTTGTCCACCCCGGGCAGGGTTCAGGTCATCCCACAGAGGAGCAATCATATTTGCAGGGCCATCGGTGTTAGGTATTCCGGAATTAGAGAAATCAGTTGCTCTTGTTGATCCCATTGCCATTAGACCGTTAGACCCGATTGTAACATTGGTAAAAACATTCCCGTAGTACGTGAAAGAGAATGGCAACGAAACGACTTCATCATCGTCATCACCGAGACTCAACGCCGTTCCGTGGCCACCAGCCTCCGGTGCTATCTCTATCCAGTTGAAGGAAGGTGCAGAAGAATATGAGGTATCGTTACTTTCAAGAGCAAAGTACCCGTAGTTATCTGGTCCAGAAGGATCATTAACCGTTCTTACTCCAACAACGAGATTCAGCTGGAATGTTTTTGTGTATCCACTGGAGTCTATAACATTCATCGTGAGGAGCACGTGATGTTCCCTCGGCGTCTCAGGCAAAGCAGATATCTGGAAGGCTGTATCGGCAACGACCCCTCCATTGGCTGTAATTGTTCCAAAATCAGCCGTTGAATCATTTATAACAACATACTGATCTGAAGTTGTTAGTGTGGCATGAACACCATTCGCGGTCTCATTCCCGAAATTCTTCAACGCAATTAAAAATCTCGCACTCTCACCAGGGTCAAGAACCCCATTACCACCCTGATCGAGCACCTCGAAGTCACTTAAACTGAGTACAATTCCTTCAAGAGGTACATCCTTTTCCAGACTAACATCATCAATGTACCATCCGTCTCTCGTTACTGAGCCATCCGATGTTACGAGAAATCTGATAAACACACGAGATGAACCAGCAAAACTTGATAGATTTACAGTAACCTCTTCCCAGCTGGACTGAGAACCTGTTACAGTGGCGAGATCGACCCAGCTTGCTCCCTGTGATGTGTCGGTAGATACCTGAACGTGCCCGTAGTCAAAACCAGATTCGAAATCGTATTTTTGCCAGAAATGAAGTCTCGCGAAATAGGCGTCACTCAAATCAAATGGAGTCTTAATCAGGGCATAATAGTCTGCGTTATTGGGATAATCTCCGTCTGGAGAATCAGTCAAACTGTTATTTCCACTGTGAGCGCTCAGAGAAGTTAATCCCCATGATCCCGTGAGAACCCAATTGGCCAGTCCACCTTCAAAATCATCTTCAAACCAGGAATAGTAGACAGGTTCACCTATGACAACTGTAATGGTATCAACCTTGACATAGGATGCGCCGGATGTGTCCTGTCCCGTAATAGTAATAACAAAATTGCCAGGGAGTCCCGGTCTCCTCGTGGAATCAACGGAAAACGAAAAAGCATCTCCATTTACCACAGAATCCCTGTAAACTGTACCATAGGACGAGGTGTTATCTAAGATTGTGATTGCTGAATCATCAGTTTCTATGGTGGCTGTAACATTCGTAACATCAAGTCCAAGGTTTCTAAGTGGTAACGTCATTTCAACAGTTTCACCCGGGTCGGGACGACCATTGTTATTCCCTGAAGCATCGTTGAAAATCGGAGACAACACTCTGATATAGGGAGAGTTCAAAGTTGGTGTGTTCTCAATTGCAAGTAGAGCGTTTATCCTCCCCCAGCCATAATCATTATTGGGATAAGATGCTCCAGCAGGATGATCAACGCCGTAATTCGTTAAAATATCATAAACAGTCTGGTAATCGAGGGATGGATTCAATTCAAGCATCAATGCTATAACTCCGGTTACATGAGGGGTGGCCATGGAGGTTCCATCCCAGGATTCGTAGCTACCTCCAGGTACACTTGAGCGGATATTAGCACCAGGAGCTGAAATATCTGGTTTGATGTAATCCCAATCAGACCTTGACCAGAGAGTGGTGTCTGACCAGGGATACTGTGACGGAGCTGGCCCTCTGGAGCTGAAATCAGCAACCTGATCACTAATATTTGTGGCACCCACTCCAATAACATTGGGGAAGTTACCGGGTGTGCCAGCAGACCCAGAGCTTGGTCCAGAGTTTCCGTTAGCAAAGACAGGAATAATACCAAATTCTCTCCATGCCCTTACATAGGGTAAGAATGTGGTGTCCGTCTCATCTGTGCTCCCCCATGAATTAGAAACGACTTTGATATCCACTCCAGAGTCAACTTTTAAAGAAACAAACCATTGGAAGCAGGCGATTATATCCTGGTCCTCACCAGTACCCCCTGCATCGAAGGCTTTTGCGGATGCAATCTTCGCATTATATGCAACTCCTATATCATTCTGAAAAGGACCAGGGCCATCACCTCCAGCAATAATTCCGGCTACGTGAGTTCCATGTCCATGATCGTCATAGGGTGTAGTGCGTCCATTTACAGCGTCGAAGAAGTATCCAGAAAAATTCCCAGCCAGAGCAGGGTGATCGGGATCGATCCCTGTGTCCATTGTTCCGACTATCACTCCATCACCTGATAGGCCATATCGAGCCCATACAGAATCTGCTTTAATTCTATCAATGTTCCATTCTACCGTTTTACCATTCTTTGGATAGGGCTTGAGAGATTTCTTAGGCTCAATGATGTGCCTTCTCCTCACAATATCAACCAGTGCAACATCCGATCTCTTTGCTATACTAACAATCACCTCAGGAATCGCTTTTACGTACATCATATCAACGAGCCAGAAACTCCTGTACTCCTCCACCCCCTTCGCCTGCAGAAATTGGATCAAATCACTCTGAGAAGTCATTGCGGTTTCTCTTAAAAGCTCCTCTCTGGCTTTATAACTTCTGATGTTTTCAATATTGGCTTGATCCTTCATCCAGACGAGAGCCTTTATCGGCTCATCCGGGACAGCTTTTTGCAATTCTTTCATCATTGCATCTGACAGTGTACCACCTGTTAGATAGGTGGCCAATACGAGCGAGATAATGTATCTCATTACTACCTCCTTTCACTTTATTGTAGTTAAAATCATTACAATTCCAATTAGAATGAAAAACACACCTGAAATATAATTTACAATTTTTCGTGGAATTACATTGCACAAAAATGTTCCAACTGCAATTGAAACCATGGTTGCAGCCACAAAAGCCAGAGTTGCTGCGCCAAGAATGGTAATCCTGTTAATCTCTTTATGGGTGGAAAAAAGGAGTGCTGCGATATTTGTCTTATCGCCTATTTCAGCGAGAAATATGGTTATAAAAACTAAAAAAAACGCCTTTAAATCCAACTAATAATCTTCTCCCACATTAAATACTTCTTTTTCCTTTTCAAGAAAATCTGCAAGGAAGTCTGCAACAAACTTGTAGAATTTTAGCCTGCTTTCGTTTTTTAAATCTTTTATGAAATCAGGAACCCATTGGAGTATATGCTCTTCAAAAAATTCTTTTGCCAGCTTCTCATCCTCTTCTTCAAGCAAAAACCTCATAAAATCCAATTCATAGGAAATGTGATCTGGCAAGTCTTCAGGAATTTCAAGACCATAAAGTGAATAATATTTGGCCACCTCTTCCGTATAATCTCCCATTAGGAGCATCTCTCGATAAGCCGATTCGTATGGTGGACATGGCAATGTGGGGAAACTGTTAACAAAAAGTCTCGTATGCTCAGCCTGAAATTCCTCAGGTGGCAACTCTCTGAGCTCATCAATTGCATCTGAAAATCTATTTACAAGTTCCTCAGAGTCATAATTTTTCCTCAAAATATCGACAACTGCATCCTCAATGTCAGAAAGTTTTTCAAAAAAATCGTCCTCTGGATAGAAAAATAGCTGACTTAATATTCTATAAATTTCCGCTCTATCTTTTGTATCCATGACAGATTATTTTAATGCCAGAATATAAAATCTCAACCAGCTTTAAAAAGATATTCGAAAAATTAAATAAAGATGGGGGAAATTAAAAATCCAGATGAATTTCTTTTGACAAAAGAGAATCAAAAGAAGAAAATCCTTCTTCAGAATGGGACGGGGATAATAGTTATAAAAATACCTTTTCCTGTAGATTAAACCAACAAAGAAAAATATTTTTCAAACACTCTCACCAATTTTAAACATCAAAAATAGCCACAAGGAAAGTATGATCTGAAGGTTTCTCCCAGGCCCTTGGTTCTCTATCAACGTATGAATCAACTGATTTGTCAGCAAGAGGTTTCGTGGCAAGAATGTGGTCTATTCTCCATCCAATATTTCTCTCAAGTGCCTTTGGCACTCGATAATCCCAGTATGTAAATTCTCCTGGATTTGGCCTGTGCTTACGGAATACATCTATGAATCCCCACTCGAGCGTCTTCTGGAATTCACGACGAACATCAACGTGGAAATCAACGTGTTTCAGCTTTGTTTTAGGATTTGTAACATCAATCTCAGTGGGAGCAACATTTATGTCTCCCATCCACAGAAGTGGCTCATCAGGAGAAAAATGCTTTGAAAAATACTCTCTCAACCTTCTAAACCAGCGTAGTTTGTACTGATAATCCGGGTGATCGATCTTCTTCCCCTGTGGAACGTAGGTATTCACGATCGGTATCCCTTTTATTACACCTTTTATCAACCTCGCCTCATCCTTTGGCTCATCGTCAAAACCGTATTGAACATTCTCAATGGGCCACTTACTCGCAATTGCAACTCCACTATAGGCTTTTTGACCACGAAATACCACGTAGTATCCGATCTTATCAAACTCCTCTTTCGGAAACAGCTCGTCTACAACTTTTGTCTCCTGGATAGCAAGAACATCTGGAGACTCCTTCTCAATCCATTTTTTTATGATGTGCATCCTGCTCCGAATCGAATTCGCGTTGAAAGTTGCTACCTTAAACATGTTAAAATTTTAATTCATTTCCCCGGGAAATAACAGCACAGAGGATGAAACTCTAACTGTAGGTTGACTCAAATATACGTAATCTAAATTTTTTGATCTATTATGATTATCAGATCTTAATGATATCTTTAACAAGTTGGTGAAACTTTATCCTGAACAATAAAATTGGTGCAGGATTTCTTCCATAGTAAACACGATTGGTAAGAAGGGAGACAACAAGTCTTCGATCCGGGTCAACATATAGCGATGTACCTGTAAATCCGGTGTGTCCAAAAGTTCTCTCTCCAAGTGCCCGTGCCGGCGATGAAGGTGACCACAGAGCCCACCCAAGACCTCTTCTTGTATTTCTAAATTGCTTTTGAACTGATACTGCTTCTTTAACAATCTTTCGTGGAATCCCAAAACTTTCAAGCCCCAGCAATCCTCTGAGCCACGTGAGACCAAGCTTTGCAACATCAAAAGCCGTTGAAAACAACCCAGCATGCCCGGCCACACCACCAAGGGCATAGGCATTCTCATCGTGCACTTCCCCGCAAATCCTCCTACGCCTCCATTCACAATATTCTGTAGCGACACATCTTTTGCAGGGGAAAGGCCCAAATCCCGTATTTCCAAGTTTTAAAGGTAAAATAACTTCGTCAAAGATCACTTGTCTCAGGGATTCACCGGTTATTCTTTCAATGGCCCATCCAAGAATCATAAATCCAAGATCAGAGTACAAAATCCTTTCACCTGGCATGTAAATAAGTTCTTCTGAAATAACAGCTTTTTTGAGATCCTGCCTCCTAAAATTTTTAAAATATGCTTTCCAGGAAGGCAAACCCGCTGAATGCGTAAGTAGATGTCTAAAAGTAACCATTTCCTTCCGCAATAATCCTCTGTTAGCACCACCATTAAGAAATTCTGGCAAAACCGATGAGACAGGTAAATCAATGGATATACCTTCAGAGTAAAGAATTCTTAACGTCGCGGTAGTGGTAAATATTTTGGTCAAAGAAGCTAAGTCAAACAGATAACTGCTATCTACGGTAATATCACTTCTGGTCATTAAATCGGGAACTCCTACAACCTCGTTGAACAATATTTGATCGTTATAAAAAATTGTAGAAGCTGCCGCAGTATATATTTTACCGACTCCTGACTTCAGTAAATTTTTTAATTCGATAAACACACCCTCTCATCTCCTATAATAGTGTATACTATGCATTCTGGCCCCCTCGGACTATTCCGACTTCCGGGAGAGTAATCTTACTTTTTAATAATATGCTTTCTAAAAAGAAAAAGAGTCTTTCGTAATATGAAAACCAATTTAAAACTGTATATGATTTTATTACTAAAATTCTGATTTTTCAACTCAGTGCCTTGAATATGAATTCATACCTGAAATATAATTTTAGTGTGAAAAAATCGTTGAAAATTCTAATGGTTTCTGATGTTTACTATCCCTTTCCCGGTGGGATCACTGAGCATGTGCACCACCTGGCATACTATTTACAGAATCGTGGACACGATGTCACGATCCTCACAGGCAACCACAGAAACGGCCATCAAAATTTTGGTTTAAACAGTGTAAAGGTGATAAGAATTGGTCGTGGAATCCTTTTTCCGATAAATAAATCCTTCTACTCCCTTCCCGTATCTTTTTACCTACCCTTACGAATAAAAGAAATATTGCTCGGTAATGACTGGGATATTGTTCACGTTCACGGCACACTCTCTCCTTCTCTGCCTCTTTTCACACTCTTACAATCTCCCTATGTGAATTTTATGACTTTCCATCCTACACATGGATATTCAATTGGTTTTGAATTGTTCAAACCCATATTAAACAGGGCTTTTGAGAATATCGACGGTAAAATAGCAGTATCAAAATCGGCATTGAGGTCAATAAAAAGACACTTTAATGGTAAATTTAGAATAATCCCAAATGGTGTGGATACAAGAAGATTTGGCCCACATGTAGCTCCCATGAAAAATCTCAAAATTGCCAATGAAAAAATTGTCCTCTTTGTGGGAAGAATCGAACCACGGAAAGGACTTTCAACCCTGATAAAGGCCTTTGAATTGGTGGTCAAAAAAATACCTGAGGCGAAGCTTGTAATTGTCGGAGATACACCACTGAAAAGGATTTACGAGTACAGGACCAGGAAACTCACTGACAGGGTTGTATTCCTTGGGAAAGTTCCTGCAAGAATGATTCCATCAGTTTACAGGTCCGCGGACGTTTTTGTGGCACCTGCCAGTGGCAAAGAGAGCTTTGGGATTGTACTGATTGAAGCAATGGCGTCTAAAATACCTGTTATTGCCTCTGACATAGAGGGCTACAGAGAGGTGGTGATAGATGGACACAACGGTCTACTCTTCCCGGTCAACGATTACCAGCACCTTGCAGAGACAATAGAGAGGGTACTAAAGGACCATAATCTGGCCTTGAAGTTAGAGGAAAATGGCCGAAATTATGTGGAGGAAAAATTCTCCTGGGATGTAATAACCGATCAAATAGAAAACTTTTATTCTGAGGTCTTGCAAAATGCCAAAAAAGTTTTACGTTGATGGGTATAATGTGATCTTTTCAACTTTTTTACGGGATTTTGAGCTGGAAAAAGCGAGGGACTACCTGATACAATTCTCAAAAGTCTATGTTCCAGATGTGGTAATAATCGTATTTGATGGAAAGGAAGGCATCCCATCTGCTATCTCACCATCAAACTTTGTAAAGTTTACTCGTGGTGAAAGTGCAGATGACTATATTAAAAGGATGGTAGAACGAGAAAAAGATAGATCAAGAGTCTTCGTCGTCACAAATGATAAAAGTATCATCGGTTATGTTCGATATCTTGGGGCTCATGTCATGAGTCCCGATGTTTTCATGGGGGGACCCAAACATCCTAAAAAAGCCTCTAATGATAAAGATAATCTCCCGGAGGTTGAAAAGAAAAAAATCAACGAAGAGCTTTTGAAACTCTGGGAGAAAAACCCCAAACGGAGGTAAAATTATGCTTAAATTAAGTGCAGTTAAAGGAGGAATTCAGGAGTTTAGTTCCGATTTAATCGTTGTCAACCTTTTTGAAGGAGTCAAAAAACCTGCAGGTGCGACAGGAGCGGTTGACCAGGCATTAGGTGGAATGATAACACGAGTTCTCGATACTGGAGACTTTAGGGGGAAGAGGAACTCTACCCTTTTACTCTACACCGTGGGGCGCATCCCCGCACCTCGTGTATTAATTGTTGGACTTGGCAAAAAAGAGGAATTTGACCTGCAGGCAATAAGAGAGGTCTCTGCAACTGCTGCAAAGAAAGCACGGGAACTTGGGGTCAGGAATTTTGCTACGATAGTGCACGGAAGTGGAGCCGGTGGAATGGACTACAGGGATGCTGCACTTGCTACAGCCGTGGGGCTCATTCTTGGACTTTACAAATACAAAGCCGAAAAAAGTGGGGAAAATTATGAAAAGGAACCGGAAGAAGCCTTTATAGTGGAGTTCAATGACAGCAACCTGTCATTATTGACAAATTCTGTAGAAAGGGCGAAAGCAATTGCACAAGGTGTGTATTTGACAAGGGACCTTGTAAACATGCCGGCCAACATCTCCTCACCACCATTTCTTGCCGAAACCGCTGAAAAACTGGCAAAAGATTACAAGAATGTGAAGGTTACAGTTTTTGAAAGAAAAGATATGGAAAAATTAGGAATGGGGGCTTTCCTCGCAGTGGCTCAGGGTTCCTCAGTTCCTCCAAAATTTATTGTCTTAGAGTACAATGGAAGCAAAGAAGGGAATCCAGTGGTGATTGCCGGGAAAGGGTTAACCTTTGATTCTGGAGGGATTTCACTTAAACCTGCACAGGACATGTGGAAGATGAAATTCGACATGGCCGGAGCGGCTGTCGTACTCGGGACCATAAAAGCCGCAGCAGAGATAAAATTACCACTAAAAATTGTTGGACTGATAGGAGCCACCTACAATATGCCAGATGGAAACGCTTACAGACCCAGTGATGTGGTTAAAGCAATGAATGGGAAAACCATCGAGATAATTAGCACAGACGCAGAAGGAAGACTTGTCCTCGCAGATCTCCTCTCCTACGCTACCATGAAGCTTAACCCTGAATTAATCGTAGACTTCGCAACCCTAACTGGCGCATGCATAGTAGCACTCGGAATGAAAATCGCAGGACTTTTCACCAATGATGAAAAATTAGAGGATCAAATTGTTTCAGCCTCTCGCTACACTGGAGAACCAGTGTGGAAACTTCCACTGTACGATGATTATAAAAAGCTTTTGAAATCTGATTTTGCAGATATCAAAAATAGTGGTGGCAAATGGGCAGGAGCAATAACAGCAGCACTTTTCCTGAAAGAATTTGTAGGAGATAACAGATGGGCTCATATCGATATAGCTGGTCCTACCTGGGAAGATAAAGATGACAACCCATTGATACCAAAGGGGGCAACAGGCTTCGGTGTAAGACTTATGCTCAAATTTTTGGATGAATTGACAGGGTAATGTAGAAAAAATTGCCTTTTGATACTATATGTAGTATAATCCCTATGGAGATGAAATGTGGGGGGAAAGGATTTAAAAAGAATTGAAAAGCTTTTAAGGCTGCCACCTGAATATGACTTTAATGACCTTGAAAAAGTTCTTAATTTCTTTGGATTTTACAAGGAAAATTCTAAAGGGAGTCATAATATCTTTGTACTTAAACAAAAGCAACAGGATATGATTTACGAAGCGGAACAAATAACCATTCCAACCGTTAAAGGGAGGAAGGTAAGAAAACCATATCTAAAATTGATCATAAAGATTTTACACCTGGAGGAATGGTATGAAAAAAACAAAAAATGATTTGAAAGAAAAGG
>JALSOD010000172.1 GCA_026986655.1 Caldifarciminota bacterium
ATTTTACTACTAGTTCTGCGGCAATATGCTGGGCATCAGCGGCGGAACCACCGTTACCACAGAGGAAAACTCTATTATTGTTTGCGAGGGCGGTGGAGAGAATCTCCACCGCCCTCGCAATATTCCTCAACAAAATTGGATCACTTAAAATCTTCTGTTTTACTTCTATTGACTCAATTAACTTCAGCCTGATTAAATTTATCATGGGAAAAGTTCCCGCTCTCTATAAACCTCTTCAATCCTCCTCAAAGCGAGAATCATCGCACCCGTTCTAAGATCAACTCCATACCTGTTCGCGGTCTTAATTACATCAGTCGTCGCATTCCTCAATTTCCTCTCCAGCCTCTCGTTGACTTCCTCTTCTTCCCACCAGAAGCCAAGCTTTCCCTGTACCCATTCAAAGTAGGAAACAAGAACTCCTCCGGAGTTTGCAAGAATATCGGGTACAACATGGATTCCTTTTTTAAAGAGGATTTCATCAGCCTCTGGCGTGGTAGGACCATTTGCCCCTTCAATTATATACCTTGCCTTTATTTTATCCACATTATCAAGCGTTATAACTCCCTCAAGGGCAGCAGGAATCAGCATGTCCACATCAAGCTCAAAGATTTTGTCACCCTCAATCTCCTGAGCACCAGGGAATCCTTTGACAATCTTATTTTTCTTAACGTAATCCATCAGGGCTTTTACATCGATACCGTTCC
This sequence comes from Caldifarciminota bacterium, assembly GCA_026986655.1. Taxonomy (GTDB): domain Bacteria; phylum Hydrothermota; class Hydrothermia; order B15-G9; family WFZT01; genus WFZT01. The sequence goes on from JALSOD010000172.1 coordinate 705, forward strand.
CATTGTAAAGTCCACCGGAGACATCAGAGACAGCCACAATTTTACCACCTAATCTCGAAATAAAGAGAGCTGCATGAGATCCTACGTTTCCAAATCCTTGTATTGCAACCCTCATCCCTTCGATTTTCTCTCCGAAGTATTTCACCGTTTCATCAGCCACAATACTAACACCTCTCCCTGTCGCCTCTCTACGCCCTTTTGAACCACCAATGGATCTTGCTTTACCCGTAACCACACCGGGTTCAGAGTATCCTTTAAAGGCAGAGTAAGTGTCCATTATCCAGGCCATTGTCTTCTCACCTGTGAACACATCTGGTGCAGGTATATCTATAGAGGGGCCAAGAATCGGCATAATGGTATAGGTGAATCTCCTTGTAAGTCTCTGAAGTTCAGATTCGCTTAGTTCTCTCGGATCGCATATTACCCCACCTTTTCCTCCCCCAAAAGGAATATCAATCACAGCGCACTTCCACGTCATCCAGGCAGCGAGCGCAACCACTTCATCCTCACTCACCTCAGGATGAAATCTTATGCCACCCTTGAATGGCCCGCGGAAATCGTTGTATTGACAACGGAAACCGGTGAAAACCCTTATCTTTCCATTGTCCATTTTAACCGGGATGGACACCCGTACAACCCTTTTTGGATATTTCAGGATTTCGAGTAAATCTTCATCCAATTTCATTATTTTTGCAGCTTTTTCGAGCTGCTTCAAATACATTTCCCTTGGTGAAACTGTACTCATATCTTCCCTCCAATTTTTTGATTCTAATAGTATATTGTAAATCGCATTGAACGGCTAACATTTATACTTTATCCTAACACATCTACGGAGGTTTAATATGGATAAAGTGTTGTCCGGTAATAGGCCAACCGGGAAACTTCATATAGGTCACCTGTTTGGGATTCTATACAACTGGAGAGATCTTCAGAATAAGTTTGATTGCTACTATATGGTAGCTGACTGGCATGCACTCACCACCCAGTGGCAGGACACTTCAAAAATTCGTGAAAATATTGTTGATATGGTCATCGATTGGTTATCAGTTGGAATCGATCCCAACAAGGCCGTCCTTTTCGTCCAGTCAGAAGTAAAAGAACACGCTGAGCTACATATGGTTTTCTCCATGCTCGTGACAATCTCAAGACTTTTGAGAAATCCAACCTTTAAGGAATACGTTGCTGACCTCAGGGTAAAAAAAGAAACCCCGAGGAAAAACATACTCAAAACAGCCGTAAAGAATACAGTTGACGTGTTTATCGAAAATGTGGCAAAGAAATTAAACACTGGAGAGGCCAAGCTGGAGCTCGATTTCATGGCCTATTTGAGATCTGAACTGCAAAAAACGTTCCTTGAGCACCTGAGAGAAGCTATCCAGAACGAAGAGGATGAGCTTCCATACGGTTCTCTGGTCAATTACGGTTTTCTTGGATATCCTGTACTTCAGGCAGCTGACATTCTTGTCTACAAAGCGAAATATGTGCCTATTGGAGCTGATCAATTGCCCCACCTTGAGCTTTCCCGTGAAATTGCAAGGAAATTCAACTCCCTCTACGGAGAGGTTTTCCCAATCCCAGAGCCTCTAATCGCCGAGATACCGAAAGTTCCAGGCCTTGACGGTAGGAAAATGTCAAAATCCTATGGGAATGCAATAGAAATTGCCGAACCTCCTGATAGCATAAGAAAGAAAATCTCGAGGATGTTCACAGATCCCTTGAAAGTCAGAAAGGGTGATCCGGGTCATCCAGAAAATTGCCCTGTTTTTACCCTCCATAAACTTTTTAATAGTGAAGAAGTTGAAGGGATAAAAACCGACTGTCAAAAGGGGCTTCTGGGGTGTGTTGAATGCAAGAAAAGACTTGCTGAAAAGATGATAACCTACCTTGAACCCTATCAGGAGAAGAGACGCGAGCTTGAGAAAGATAGAGGCGTTGTAGTAGACATCTTGAAAGAGGGTGCGAAGAAAGCCACTGAGGTGGCA
>JALSOD010000173.1 GCA_026986655.1 Caldifarciminota bacterium
GCACAGGGAGCCGGGCGAGGAGACGCTCTGGCCGCGTACAGGGCGCTGAAACAGGACCGACCTACCCCTGCCCCCACCCCGGACAACCCTCGGACGCCCCCGCAACCGGAGCCTGCACCCAAGCCAGAGCCTGCACCCAACCCACAACCCTCAACGCCTTCACCAGAACCCGCGCCGCCAGGGAAAGGATGCTTGAGGTTAGCATTCTGGAAAAGACAGTGATAGTGATCATGAACAACAAAAAAACAACGCTTATACTAACCTGCGTAATCCTCGTAAGTTTCTTTTTAAGAGTTCTTGCTTTAGGGAAATTTGGCTTTTGGCTTGATGAAGCCCTGACAGGCTACGTAGCACTATTGCCAGTACACTCTATCTTCTCGTATACCCTTTCTCATTCATTCGAGCACCCTCCTTTATACTTTTTAATGGCTCATTACTGGGTTATTTTTATAGGAAGCGAAAAAGAATTCGTATGGAGATTTCTGGCGGTTATCTTCGGAACGTTAACGGTAGCGATATCTTTTATTACACTTTCAAAGGTGACCTCTCACACAAAAACAGCTCTATTATCAACTGTTTTTATCGCAGTAAATCCTTTCTTCGTGGCTTACTCCAGGGAAAATAGAATGTATTCCCTGTTAGGTTTCATCGGTTTAATCAGTGTTTACCTTCTTATTAAATTGTTAAGTACCTCAGATGGCAACACAACTCCGTTACTCTTACTTAGTTTAATAAATTTGTCAGGAATTTTTATACATTACTTATTTTCTCTATTGATAGTTGTCGAGTGGATTGCCATCATCATATTTGTATTTTACACACAAAAGAATCACATGCCCCATAAATACTATGTGTTGGAAACACTCGCAGCAATGTTGTTTCCATTTACTGCGATCACTGTATGGATACTTTCCGGCAAAGGTACTACTTCAACAGCTTCCTCTCTTTTGTCACGCCATATCTCTGGGGCATTTTTATGGCACTTATGGCTTAGTAAGCTGCGAGTTATCGGTATTGATTTCGTGCTGTCAGAACCACCAGTTCTATTTTCCAAAGTACCTTACATAATAAAAAAGAGTATCGATTTGATCTGGATAACATGGTTAATTGGAATGTTGTTTACCATCAGAGAGACTCTCAAGCTCAAAAAAGGTAATGTTTCTATTTATTTCAATGTTATTTTTCCAATCATATGGTTCATTATACCTGTTCTACTTATAGCTCCCATACCAAGGGGAGCACCTGGAAGGTTTTTCATTGATATTGCTCCCGTATTTGCGCTGTTTACAGCAGCTGGTATTTATTTCCCATGGAAGTATAAATGGAGCAGGGTATTTAGCGTAATATCCGTTGCGCTCCTTATCATCACAATATCGTGGTTCGCGAAATGGAAGTACACAACTCCACCAAGTGAATTCAACGTAGCTGCTGACTACGTCAAAGAGAATGCCAGAGAAGGGGATCTTGTCTTGTTATTGCATCCCCTCACCAAAGGGCTGGCCGATTACTATTTACGTGGTGTACCTGTAGATATAAAGATATTCCCAACGAACTTCCGGCAGCCAACACCTGAAGACGCCCAAAAGATCCTACCACGACTTTTACACTCTTATAAAAGGATATGGGTCGGCCCCGTAGATCCAGGTACAACGGATCAAAAAGCTGTTGTTGATAGATGGCTTTCACGCAACACGTTCCAGATAGTCAAGAAATGGTTTCCGTCGAGTCTCTATGTTTCACTGTATTTACCGCCAAATGAGGTCGGGGACCGCTGTAAAACTCCAGAGGAGTTTGACGGCTTAAATGTGCGGTTCGACAATATTCTCCGTTTAAAAAATGCTTGCATAACCAGAAATATCGTGGAAGCGGGAGCGGGTATCGGCGTAATTTTTAACTGGGAAATATTGTCTAATACTAAAGACTATGTGCTAATAGACATCGATCTCAAAGACCAGGAAGGTAGAACCTGGTCAAAAAGATTAAGTCCTATGATCGGTGGGCATCTTACAAGTTCAATGTGGAAACCCAAGGAAGTAATCACTGACCGACACGGCATATGGATATCAGAAGGCACCCCCCCAGGTATGTACAAGTTGCAGGTCAGTGTATATGATGCCACCACCCACAAGATGATTGGTAAGCCTGTGGTATTGCAAGATATAAAAGTGCTACCTGGGCGTGAACCCACGCCCGTAGTCAAAGCAGATGTAATTCTTAATGAACATCTGAAGCTTTTAGGATCAGATAAGCTCCCTCCCACTATTACTCAAGGACACTACCTACCTATAACTTTGTACTGGGAACCATTGACGTCTAATATCTCAAGCGTCTTATGCATATCACTTATCACACGAGACTTCTTTGGACGCGACAGGGTAATTACGCAAACAAAAAGGGCATTGGGATATGGGTGGTACCCAGAAAAAGAATGGAAAAGCCATGTGTACGTGAAAGGCATGTACTCGCTAAAAATCCCCGGGAGACTCTCTCCAGGCACTTACAGAGTTTCGATCTGTTTAAATGGCAGAATTCCAAAATCCTACACAGTTGGAAGAATAAAGGTGCTACCCATAAAGCGTTCTTTCAGAGCACTTACACCAGAGCACAGGATCAACGCAAGCCTCAAAGGGATCGGAGATTTAATAGGATACAATGTGAAACATAAAGAGAGAAAAATAAACGTGAC
>JALSOD010000174.1 GCA_026986655.1 Caldifarciminota bacterium
CTGAGGGATGTCCACTTCGGTCTCTCAATCCCCTCCCAACTGTCAAACTTGAGTTTAAAGTCCCAACTTATGTCCAATCTTCATAGTGTTTGATGATTATTTCAAGTTTTGCGGTTAGCTATAGGTGACAATATTTCTCTTGCTTATTACCACTTTCGAAAAAGTTGCCCTTTCATTAAGAACTCTCTGAGACCTCAAGGATAAATCTTTGCCAACTTTTCGTGTATTGGAGGAAGCTCTACCCCCTCTGGTGGTAGTGATGAGCGTTCAGGCTTGTCAGTGATTGCTATTACTGTTGAAAGATTTCTCCGGTTATAAGAATTTCCTCCTTAAGGAGTTTCTCAATAGGAGTTCTATCATCAAATCGATCCATAAATTCGATCGTTGTGAAGTATTCCATCTCCCTGAATGTTGGGAACAGAGTAGGGGACTTCTTCTCTAAATTTGTCAGAACCTCTTTACCCACGTATGATAAAAAGGGATTTTTGGTTTTTATCAATTCTTTTGCTGCTTCCTCGATAGATATTATCTCTTTCACCGAACCAGAAGAGAGAGCGATGGTGATAAATGCTACAATATCCTGATTGTCCTGTGTTAAATCAAACAGGTCCGGAGAATTTACGCGCTCGTAGAGCTCGAAAAAATCATGGAAATCCATGGTGATTTCCGCTTTCTCCAGCAGTTTGTAGACAGAATGGGCACGGGCAAGGTCTATTGCACAATCATTTCTACCCCTCGCACCTATCAAGGTTTTGTCAATGTCAACGATTACTGCTGTTTTTTCGTCAATGTAGAAATCCATCTTGGCAAGATACTCCGGCAATTCCCGGATGAAGCTCCACCGGTTCGAGAAAAGGATATTCCCCTCCTGCCGGAGCTCTAATTTCTCTCCTGATTCACGTGTGATTACTGCAACAACATCGTACTCCCCGAGATTCGATAGACCAAGTGCGAAGTTTTTGTCGTTAAGCAAAGTGTCACCGAAGAAGAGGATTCTATCAAAATCTCCCAGCAGGTTCAGGTAGCATGAGATAACATGGGGATATTCAGGGTCTCTTTTTCTGGGTATACGATCCAAATTAAGCCTATATAGTACAACCTCAATGGGTACGAGGTCTGGATTTAAAGGTTTTAGCTCTCGAAAAAATATGTTTTCACCTATTAGATCACTTATCTTTCCCTTTCTCATAAATCCTTCATATATCCCAGCTTGAGTGCCAGCTCCGCATTGAGAATGCTACCACCAGCTGCTCCGCGTATAGTGTTGTGTGAAACCAGTGTAAATGTTAAACCAAAAATTTCATCTTTTCTAATGTTCCCCACGGTTATCGCCATCCCTTTCCCATTATTTCTATCAAGTATCGGTTGGGGTCGAAGTGGATCCTCTGCAATGACTATGGGATCTTCAGGAGCAGTTGGCAGATTAAATTTTTGAGGCATTCCTTTAAAATTCCTGAAAACTTCTTTTATTTCTTCAATCTCAAATTTCCCTTCTGATTCAACAAATACGACCTCCGTGTGACCATCTCTAACTGCAACCCTATTACAGCGGGCATCAACTATAAATTCCGCATTTTTGAAACTGCCATCCTCAAATTTTCCCAATATCTTTTTGCTCTCTCTTTTAACTTTATCCTCTTCATTTTTGATATGTGGTAGCAAATTATCGAAGATAGATAGGGATGGAACTCCTGGAAACCCTGCACCAGACAAGGCCTGCATGCTGACAACAAGCACCTTTTTTATACTAAAAGCATCATGAATGGCTTTCAGGGGAATTACGAGACCGGCAGTAGTACAGTTTGGATTGGCAACAATAAATCCATCCTTGCCTTCAATAACCCTGAGATGCTCAGGATTTACTTCTGGAACAATGATGGGGACATCCGGGCGCATTCGATTCGAACTGCTGTTTGTGAAGACATACTTTCCAGCACTCCTGAGCTGGAGTTCTATATTACCTGCCACATCTGACGGTAGAGCTGAGAATACGATCTTAGTTGGAACCTGCTCATTCAGTGACCTGATCACCATCCCGGCCACTGAAGCAGGAAGTGGAGTATCTATGATCCAGTTGACAGCCTCTTCGTATCTCTTGCCCGCGGATTTTTGAGAGGCAAATATTGCCTCTATCTCGAAAAATGGGTGGTCCGCGAGCAGACTGATGAATCTCTGGCCCACAGGCCCTGTCGCGCCCAGTATGGATACCCCTATTTTTTTACTCATTGCTCCTCTATTAACTCCTTGTGTAATACTTGAACTGCTTTTTCAACGAGGTTCCCTGAAACAACAAAAGAGATATTGTATTCGGATGACCCCTGAGAGATTGCTATGACATTAATTCCGTTCTTCCCTGTTATAGTGAAAATTCTCCCTGCTATGCCGGGAGTTCCCCTCATTCCAGCACCGACAACTGAGATGATAGCAACATCATCTATTTTCTCAACTCCTTCAATGTCACGGTGAAGTATTTCGAGCTCAAATTCGTTTTTTAAGGCATCAACAAGATTTTGAGCCTCTTCTTTCCTGACGACAAAGCAAATATTTTGCTCTGAGGAGGACTGGGAAATCATTAAAACATTTGCCCCCTTTTCCCATGCAGTTTTGAAAACCCTTGCAGCTATTCCGGGAACCCCAAGCATTCCCCTGCCCGTGACATTTAGAAGTACGAGGTCTTTA
>JALSOD010000175.1 GCA_026986655.1 Caldifarciminota bacterium
TGTTTTCGAAAGGCTGCTTGTTTTGAAGAAGGCGAGAACCAATACGCGAATTTTCATGCTCGAAATTAAAAATATCGTTTTGAAAGGCAATTTTGATGAAGCTCTTCGTAGAGCAAAAGAATCAACGGGCCCCATCGCAGCCATCGTGTATGCCGGATTAAAAAGCTTTGGAGGATCACGGGAGGAGATAAGAAATTCCATCACAGACGCAGCCAATGTTGAAATTTATAGGCTCGAGAAGAACCTTGACGCACTCGCTACAATCGCAAGCACTGCTCCCCTACTCGGATTCCTTGGAACCGTCACAGGTATGATAAAGGCGTTTATGAAAATACAAGCCCTTGGAGGCGCTGTGGACGCTTCAGTCCTTGCCGGTGGGATCTGGGAAGCTCTTATAACCACAGCCGTCGGCCTGACCGTGGGAATCATTTTTTACTTTCTTTACAACTATATGGTTGGGAAGGTTCGTGAAATTGTCTTCGAAATGCAAAACAGCTCCATTGAATTACTCGACCTCTTAAGCGAGGTGAGTCGGTCATGAAATTTGAGATGAAACATAAACCGATGTCCGTGTTTAACTTCATCTCCCTCGCCGATATTGTCTTATTACTCTTAATTTATTTTCTACTGACATCTACCTATGTGGTACAAAAAGGCATCAGGGTTAGACTCCCGAAATCTGTTACAAGTGAGAAAACTACTGTAAGTAAACAAATTACCGTAACTGTTACCAAATCCGGTGCAGTCTTTTTAAACGGTAAGCCCGTTTCGATGAACAACCTCTCAGCAAAAGTCAAACAATTACTTGAAAAAAATCCAAAGCAGATAATAGTACTTCGCGCTGATGCATCCATCCCACTTGAAAAAGCTGTAAAAGTTCTGGATGAAGCAAAAAAGGCGGGAGGAGAAAAGCTTTTGATAGCAACCTTTAAAGAGGAATGAAAGATAAAAGACCTTATTTATATTCTCTTGCCATTCACCTTGTCGTTCTGCTGATTTTCGCATTTATAACCATATCTCCAATGAGTAAGAAACCAGAAGAAGAATGGGTCGAAATTCAGACTCTTCCAACCACTATCATCAGGAAAAAAGTCTCAGCCCCATCGATAAAAAAGACAAAAGCTGGTGAAAAACCTCTAAAAACAAAGGAAGAGAAAACTCCTGAGGAAAAACTCGTTGAGGAAAGACTACGCCAGGAGATGCTGGCAAAGAAAGAGATTGAGGAAAAGGAGAAAAAGCTCGCTCAGCAACTATTTGGATCATCCTCAGTAAATGTAAAAATCGAGGGAGTTATTAGTCAGAGGAGATTGATAAACTATGTACTTCCACCTAAACTTCCCCTCCTCTCTGACGTAACGATCAAGGTGAAAGTCGTCGTAGATCCAGATGGATACGTTAAAAGCGTTGATTTCCTGAAAAAGGGGGACCCTACTGCTGAAAGAAGCGTGAGAAATGTTCTATTTCAATGGAGATTCGAACCTTTGAAGAAAAATATAAAACCTCATCTTGAAGAGGGGATAATTACTTTCCGCTTTGTCGTAAATCCAAGGTAAGTATAGCGTCTCTCAGGACCTTTTCTACAATTTAAGCTCTCAATTATAAATTCCCCCTTCCTAAGAAAAAATACAGAATGATTTGATCTGATCTAAGGGAACACCTCCAAATTTGTTGGCTCGGTCACGGAGATGTATAATTTTTGGCCATGATAAAGTCATTTGATGATATATGGGAAATAGTTGAAAGACTTCGCGCACCGGATGGATGTCCCTGGGACAGAGCACAGACCAATGAATCCATCAAATTTGATCTTGTCGAAGAGGCCTACGAAGTACTTGATGCAATTGATAAGAAAGACTGGAATTCTCTAAAGGAAGAGCTGGGAGATGTCATTTTTCTTGCAATGTTACATGCTAAGATCGCTGAAGATGAGGGAAAATTTTCCCATGATGAGGTTATTGACACAATAGTAAAAAAGATGATTTACAGGCACCCTCACGTGTTCGGTGAGAAAAAATTTGAAAATGAAGAAGAGCTCCTCGAGAACTGGGAAAAGAGCAAGGGATATGGGATATTTGAGCACGTCAATTTCTCCCTCCCAGCACTTATGCTTGCGCAGAAGATCGGGAATCGGGCCAGGAGAGTTGGCTTCGACTGGTTAAATGGAGAAGACGTCCTTGAAAAAATCAAAGAAGAATTGGAAGAGCTGGGAAAAGCCCATAGTAAAGAAGAAATTGAAGAGGAAATTGGTGACCTTCTCTTTTCGATAGTCAACTATGCAAGGCACAAAAATATCAATGCAGAAGAAGCTCTAAGGAATACATTGAAAAAATTTGTAAAAAGATTTTCTTACATTGAGAAGAGAGCAAGAGAGATGGGGAAAGATCTTGAACAAATGACCCTCGAAGAAATGGATACCCTCTGGGAAGAAGCGAAGAAGAAGTGAGTTGATTTTTAATCCATCTGTATCTCAGATTTAAGCTCGGAAGCACTCTAAGGATTATATGTTTTGGAATCTGGATTTTGCGGCGAATGCCATCGCAATTGCGATGGCATTCGCCGCATTCAAAGACCCCGTCTTTCCAACCATCGGAATAGTTACTATAAAGTCGGATTCTCTCAAAATGAGCCTTCCAACCCCT
>JALSOD010000176.1 GCA_026986655.1 Caldifarciminota bacterium
GGCTCAAGCCCGATGGTCCAGAAATTATCCATGTACCAGCCTTCGTAATTTACTCCGCTACCAGATGCGAGGTGTAATCTAATTCTTACGTGCTGGCCGGCAGATAATGGAAGATTAAACCTGACGATTTCCCAGTCGTTGGATCTTCCTGAAAAACCGGGCTGGTATGAAAGAGCCTGGATGAATTGATAAGGGTATCCACCATCGGGCTCTATAATGTTCCACGTTCTGCCAAAATCAGTAGATATTAGTACGTTCCCCCCATCCCATCTCCTTTCCATGTGGTACCAATGGAAGAATCCAAAAGCGGGATGTGAACCTGTCACCGTGTATTCCGGTGATTCCAGGATCATGTTGGAATTGTCATAATAATTTCCATCGAGAACAGTCCCCCATAGCTTCGTACCTGAAGGTATGGAATCTGGACCTACAAGAGGTGTCCCCCATTCCCATCCCGAAGAGGAAATTGTTTTAAATCCTCCGGCAGAATCCTCGAAAGTTTCTACTGCTTCTGCACAATAAAGACTACACTCAAAAGAGTCGTTACTCGGCACCTGGTCGTAAGGAGAATGAACAATAAAAGATAAATTGTATTTTCCACTTTCTGTAAAGTGAAACCAGGGGAAACTATAGCATAGAACAGTACCGGGGGACATTGTTGTATTTCCAGAGTATGATTGGACAACGGAATCATTGAGTGAAATTTGGAGTCCAATGTTTACGTTTTCCGGGTTTTCTCCATAGTTTTTAATATAAAGAGAAGGTTGAATAGAGTCTGATGGCTCAAAGATTTCATTGTCCACCGGATTTATATAAAAGATCCCGACATCATGGTCGAATTCTGGTCTCCTGAAAACTATCCTCAAACTATCATGAAGCTGGTGCGGAGTTCCACCGTATGAAAACATCAGATAAAAATTTCCTTGTCCATAATTTCCCTGGATACCGACCGTTGCAGTATCCCTGAATTGTGGATCAACATGAAGATACTGAAAGATTATTTGGCCATCAGATTTTAGGATTACTTCAAAAGTATTGTCGTTGGGACTTCTATATACGGGAACATGTCTCCATTCGACAATAAATTGATTAGAATCCGTATATGTAAAAATTTGTCCACCCTGGTTGGGTGCCAGATCTATCCATAGAGGGGCTATGAGATTGCTAATCTCGTAGCAAGGTAGAGAGTAGTTCCTGCTCTCAAAGTAATTTGTGTCACTAAGCAAGCCGTTCGAAATTAAAAATATTCTATTCAGAGAACGATTATAGAATGGAAAGAAAAAGGGTAAATCGATGGAGACAAAATCATCATCTCCAAGAGAGATGGAATCTCCAATGTTAGAAACTTCTATCCAGTTGAATGTAGAATCTTCAGTCTCGATGTATCCATAACCGTCGGGGCCATCGCATATAAGTACCCCTCCCACCAGAAGAAACACGAGTACTACAATACTGGTGAGAGGGATCCTATTAATCACTTTGGTACAAGGTAGAGGACACCCTCTCTATTTTTGAGAATTTCTTTTTTATCGAGGGTGATTCTTTTATAGCCACCGTTAAGCCAAGGTTTTATCTGGTCATCGTAGTGTTTGCTGGCGAAGATACCAGAATTCCCCGATGCAATTACCGCGTATGAATTGTTGATGTTTGAAAGATCCACGATCTGTCTCGTGGAAGGTCCTGTAACCATTTTGAAGGGTTTGCTCCATCTCCATTGGGCCTTGTTAATACTTATGTTCGAACCAGAAACAGGATATGGCCCACGATTGAATATTTTCCTGAGTACAGCCTTTGCACCAAATGGGTGATGGAACTCAAACGTATGGAAATATCCCCACTTCCAGTTTTTGGGATTCGTGCCACGCAGCTCTTTTAACTCCTTTACCGCCTCTTTGAAGGCCTTGACCGTAATATCCTTTCTTGTCTCAACTTTCTTTGTTTTTACATTGTCAAACCAGGAATCGTATGGGTCAAGGTAAATCCTGTAAAGAACCGTGAGGGGAATGTTTCCCATAGTTAAAAATTGATTGAACAGGGAATCTCCCAATTCATCGGCAAAAGTCTCCTTCATAATGTTCTTTAGAGTGAAATAAAAAATTGTGACTCCTACTGAATCTTTGTCTTCTTTACAGTTCCAGTCCTCCAAAATTTTCTTGGCTATGTTTTCAGTGGCATCTCCGTGATACGAATATAGGTCTTTAATCATTCTTTTCTTCAAAATAAAATCCCATGGGGGTGTATCATCCATCTGGAATTTTTTGAAATCTTCAACCGAAAGTTTATCTTTACTGGTTAAGAGCTGATTAATTCTTTCAATTCTTGCAGCAGGTTCCCAGTAAACCGTTATGTAATAGGGGAAATCTCTCGTAATTACGCAGTTAGCAGTGGCAATGTAACCTTGCTCGGGATTATAAACTCTTGGGTTTTTATCGAATGGAATGAAATTCTTCCAATTAGCCCCCGGACTATCTCCAGGGATTGGAAGATAGTAAGGACCTGGAACTCTATCAGGAATTCCACTGCCTGTAACATAACCTATATTGCCGTTTACATCAGCATATAAAAAGTTTTGACCCGGAACTTTGAAATACTTTACACCATCGACGAATTGTTCCCAATTTTTTGCAAAGGCT
>JALSOD010000177.1 GCA_026986655.1 Caldifarciminota bacterium
AGCAGGAAGAAGTTGAAAATATTGAAAAAGTAAGAGAATTTTTAGAATTCCAGCTTCAAGAGATAGAAGAACTATCCCCTGAGATGGGAGAGGATGAGAAACTTGAGGAGCAGATAAAGGTTTTGAGCAACCTCGAGACCCTTCGTACCGGTATCCTTGAATCCCTCAATCTACTCTACGATGAGGATGAATCAATCTACTCCAAACTCGTAAGGCTCAGTAGTACTCTTGGTGAACTCATTCGGATCGATGACAGGTTGAAAGGAGATGCAGAATTAATTGATGAATTACTTATAAAGATTGAGGAGTTGTGGAGGAATTTACTTGATTATTCTAAAAATCTCGATTCTGATCCCGGACAGTTAGACAGGCTGATGGAGAGATTATCGAGGATAAACAGACTGAAAGAGAAGTATAAAACAGACATAAAGGGCTTGATAGAACTCGCAGAGGAAACTAAAAACAAGTTGTCAAAGCTTGAAATCAGGGATGAACTCCTGGAAAAACTCACCTTCCAGGTCAAGGAGAAAGAAAGAGATGTAAAGGAAATTGCAGATAAACTATCCCGGATGCGAAAGTTGGCCGCGCAAGAGTTTGAAAAACTTGTCATGGAACAACTTCAGGACCTCGGAATGAGAGGCGCCAGATTTGTCGTTCACTTTGATGTGAAAGAATTGGATTCAACCGGGAAGGATTACGTGGAGTTTCTAATTTCTACAAATTCAGGTGAGGAGCCTAAACCTTTGAGAAAAATTGTCTCCGGAGGGGAACTTTCCAGGATAATGCTGGCACTAAAGACTGTCCTCTCAGAAGTTGACAACATCCCGACTTTAATCTTTGATGAAATAGACGTTGGTATAGGTGGCAGAATTGCTGAGGCTGTCGGGAAAAAGCTCCAGGGAGTATCCACGAATAGGCAGATTATAGCAATCACACATCTTCCCCAGATTGCCGTTTACGGTGATCGCCATTTTATTGTGGAGAAATTAGGTGAGGGGGAATCTGTAGAGACCCGCATTAGAGAGCTGGAAGAGGAGGAACGTGTGGGTGAAATTGCCAGGATGCTGGCCGGGGAGAAGATTACGGAGAGTTCTCTTTTACATGCCAGGGAGTTGCTTCGAGCGGCCGGAAAATTGAAAAATTCAAGTTAGCAAGGTATAATTCAAGACCGCTGGAGAGGTGCCCGAGCCTGGCTGAAGGGGCACGATTGGAAATCGTGCGAGGGGGCTAAAACCCCCTCCGAGGGTTCGAATCCCTCCCTCTCCGCCATTTCCTGGGGCCGTAGCTCAGTTGGGAGAGCGCAGGAATCGCACTCCTGAGGTCGGGGGTTCAAATCCCCCCGGCTCCACTTATTTTATGATGGAGAGATTCATTCCTTTCAAAGGTGTGAGGTTTACCTCTGAGGCTCAAATCTACAGTATTCCTCCTATTTCTCAGCCCTATGACAAAATAACTCCTCTTATGTATGAAACTTACCTTAAAAATCCTTTCAACATAGCTCGGATTATCCTTCCAGGTGGATATGAGAACAGGGATTATGGTCTTGCCAAAAAGCTATACAACAAATTTTTATCTCGAGGTGTTCTGAGAGTGGATAATTCCCCGGGTTTTTACTTTTACCAAGTTGAATTTGAGCTCACTGGTAGAAAATTTAGAAGGAGTCACCTGATAGGCCTTCTAAAGCTTCCAGGGAATGAAGACTATGTCCACGCCCATGAGAGAACATTCCCACGAACTGTGGAAGATCGTCTGAATCTCTTGAGATCTACAAGTGTGAATTTTGGCCAGGTTTTCCTGCTTGTGAATAGATGCAAAGATTTCTTCGAACAACCTGAAAATGAGCCACTCCAAGAGTATAGACTTGATGACAAAATCCACAGATTATGGTTTATTCAGCCAACCCCCCGGATTTCCAGATGTTTTGAAGGGGCTGAGTTTGTGATAGCAGATGGCCACCATCGGTTCAAAACAGCCATGATTTTCAGGGATGAGATGAAGGAGAAAGGCCTTTTAACACCGGCAATCGAGTACCGTATGGTCAGTGTCAGTCACATTGAAGACGGGGGACTTGTAATCTTACCAACCCATAGGGCTGCCCGAAGGCCGTACACCATTGGCTCTGATTTTTCAAAAGTTGATAGCACTGAAAAATTGAGGAAATTGATGAAGGAGAACGTACATAGTCTGGGGGTGATTACAAAGGAAGGGATATTCTTTAAAACTTACAACGAGCTCCTTACTGGTGCAGAGTACTTAGAGAAAGTGATCTTTGCCGATTATGATCCCGGGGATATAAACTATTTCAGAGAGATTGAGGAGGGGTTCAGATTTTTAAAAAGTGGTGAATATGAAGTCCTTTTCATTCTAAATCCACCAGATATCAAAGATGTCTGGGATTATGCAATATCCGGTAAACTCCTGCCCGAGAAATCAACCGATTTCTACCCCAAGGTTCCAACCGGTCTTGTACTCTATGACATGAATCGAAGTTTTTCTGACGATCATACAGGCAAAAAATCACATTAAAGAAATCTCTTTCATCTGTTTGTAGAATTTTTTAAGAACAAATATCCTTGAATGTTCATAGAATGCGGATTTATCCTTAAAGCATGAGTTATTTGAATGATAAAGTAATAGTGATTGATCCAGGACACGGTGGGGATGCAACGGGAGCAATTGGTCCTACGGGCTTAATGGAAAAAGATGTTAATCTGAAAGTGGCTTTTTATCTACGTGAAATGCTCAAGCCGACGGGGGCGAAGATTATTCTCACTCGAGACGCAGACTTTGATATTCCACTCGGTGACAGGGTTAAAATAGCGGAAGAAAACAATGCAGATATCTTTATCTCCATTCATCACAATGCTAATTCAGCCAGGGACACGTCTATTAACAGGACTGAGATTTACTGCAAGTACGAGTTTTCTTCACCATCATTTGATTTTGCCTACATTTTGATGCGGAAGTTTAAGGAAAAATTCGGGCTCTCTGTTGTGCCGCCACTTCCTGCTATGTACAGGGTTTTGAAAAACCCCACTCCTGTTTCGGTGTTAGGTGAGGCTTCTTACATAATAAATCCAGAAGAAGAGGCTCGTCTTCGTACTGAGGAGTATCAGAGGTTGGAAGCTTCCATATACTTTGAAGCTCTTTTGGAGTACGCAGAGCGTGGGTTTCCTCGAGTTGAAAAGTTTGACGTTGATAAAAATGGGAACATCCATGCCGTGCTGAAGAGTGATTTTACAGTTGATCTTGACACGGTTGATTTAAATCTTGACGGTGTTTCCCTGGAGTTTGATGTTTCACGTGAAACTAACATATTGAACGCTGCCCTCCCGGAGAATATATCAAATGGTGAACACAGGCTTTCTCTAAGTTTTAGAAATATTAAGGGGAATATCTCCCCAAGGGCTGTTAAGACATTCAAGATTCAGAGACCGGTTTCTTCCTTCTCAATAACGACTTTTCCGGAGAAAACGGACGGTCTTGCTCTTGTGACCTTCTCTTTCTTCGATGCCCTTGGAATTCCTGTTGCAGAAGGAACACGTGTTTATATTAAGCTGAAGGACGGTCGTGTGCTCCACGATGAAAAATATGTGGACAGGGATGGAAAGT
The DNA here is from genome assembly GCA_026986655.1 of Caldifarciminota bacterium. Taxonomy (GTDB): domain Bacteria; phylum Hydrothermota; class Hydrothermia; order B15-G9; family WFZT01; genus WFZT01. The sequence goes on from JALSOD010000177.1 coordinate 3,613, forward strand.
TGAGGGTGGTTGTTGATCTCAAACATCCTGAAATCTACATTTACTCCGACAATTTCGAGGGGCGCGGGATGGTTATTCTCTCAAGGAAAGATGAAATCGTGGTCACTAAAGTAGTGGATGAGCTGTCTGGAAAACCTGTAGAGGGTGTGCGAGCCGAATTTAAAGACGGGAAGGTAGAATATTCAAACTTTGGTGGATTCATCTTCCTGAAAAAGGAACGTCTAAGGAAGCTTCCCTGCAGACTCTCAAAGGAAGGGTACTATGACAGGAAGATTTTAAGTCACAAGGATGAAGTACGCATAAAGCCAAAGTTTGGTGGTGTGCTGCTGGATAAAAAGATTATCGTCGATCCCCAGTATGGTGGATTTGATAAAGGATTGATCAAAAAGCCCTACCATGAATCTTTGATAAATCTTAAATTTGCCTATGATTTAAAGAAAATGCTCGAATTGGGCGGTGCAGAGGTCTTGCTCACTCGATACGATGATGAAACCACGATAGATGAGGTCGAGCGGGTAAAATTCATCATGGATGAAGCCCCTGATCTCTTGATTTCTGTTTCCCACCACAATCCATACCTCGTAGATGATGGGGGAGCGTTCCATTATTACAGGGATGCTGTGAGTAAAGAACTCGCTGAAAAAGCAGTCAAATACCTTGGAGAGGTCCTTGACCTTGAAAAGGTTAAATTCGCCGACTGGTCCTCCTATCTGATGATTCATCCAAAGCCACCGAGAATTTATGTTATTCCCCGCAATATGAAGAAGTTCAATATTGATCACCTGACAGAGTTAAAAAAGGAAGCACTCGCTGTATTTCTTGCTATACTCGATTTCTTCGGATTCAAAAAATTCCGCATAAGGAAAGGAATTGCCGAAAAAGAAGGTGAAATTCTAACTGATTATCCAGTCGTTTCAGCGACAGGGATCAGGACCTTTACAGATCAGAACGGATCTTATGTGATAGCTCTCTTTGAAGGGGAAAAGAATCCTTTAGAAAATGGATGAGCTTCTCTGTGCTGTAGCTTTAAGCATGGTAAAGGGGGTGGGACCTGCAAGGTATAGGCTACTTGTTGAAAGGTTTGGTGGAGCAGCAGGTGTGTTTGTTGCAGATTTTGAGGATTTGAAGTCTGTTGTTTCAGAGAATGTAGCGAAGAACATAAGGGGTTTCGACTTTTCTGTAGCCAAAAAGGTGATAGATCGCTCAAATGAACTTGGATTTGAGATAGTTACCCTGCAGTCCAATCTCTACCCTGAAAGGTTGAAATATTTCAATTATTCCCCTCCAGTGTTCTGGCTGAAGGGGAATTTAGGTGTATTGGAGGGAAACACAGTTGGGGTTGTGGGAACACGTCGCCCGGATTCCTACGGAATCCGGGCGACAAAGAAAATCGTCGAGGCATTATCCGAGAAGAACATAACAATCATCTCAGGAGGTGCGTACGGTATCGATACCGTTGCTCATAAAACTACCCTCGATAATGGCGGAGAAACAGTTGCAGTTCTCGGATCAGGACTTGATGTGCCATATCCGTGGCAAAATAGGGCACTTTTCGAGAAAATTTCTGAAAGCGGTGCTCTAATATCCGAGTTCCCACCGGGAACGAAGCCAAACGCTGAAAATTTCCCTAAAAGAAATAGAATTATCAGTGCACTCTCGGATGCCCTTGTGATTATTGAGGCAGGTGAGACATCAGGTGCTCTCCTGACAGCAAGATGGGCTCTGGAACAGGGAAAAGAAATTTTCTCTCTCCCTGGCCCGTTTGATTCAGAAAAATCCAGAGGAACCAATCGGTTGATCAAAGAAGGAGCGCGCATTATCACAGATGTCAACGACATACTGGAGGAATTTGGTCTTACTAGGTCTGAAAGGAAGGAGATCCAGCTAACATTGAAAGAGCGAGAGATATTCCAACTATTGGAAGGTGACCCTGTACACATTGATCAGCTTGTTTTAAAAACATCAATGGACGTTACAGAGATTCTTAGTATCCTTCTTGGCCTTGAGTTGAAGGGACTTATTCGACAGATACCCGGTAAATACTTTGTGAGAGAAGTATGACCAGAAGTGTTGTTGTAGTCGGATCTGTTGTTGTTGACGAGATATTCACTCTCAGGGGTGAGCATTATGTGTCCTTCGGTGGAATAACTTATACTCTCGTGGCTCTTGCAAAGCTTCTTCCTCGGTATCAGATTCTACCCATTACTTACATCGGTGAGCGAAAAAAGGAAAAATTCATAGATTTTCTAAGTAAGTTTCAAAATATCAATCTGGAAGGGATTAAAATTTCAAAAAGTTCAAACACAAACACTTTAATGTATGTTGATACAGGATCAAGAATAGAAAGGTTTAAAAAGAGTACGCCGGGTCTCAGTTTTATGGACGTGTATCCATTTCTTGACAATGCAGACGCGGTCTATGTTAACTACATCAAGGATGATGACTTTTCTGTGCAGGATCTGAGGTCTCTTTCCAGTTTCTTGCGAAAGGGAGTAATTTACATTGATATCCATAGTTTGGTCAGGAAGGTGGATAAAAATGGTTTATTCCTTCCCAGGTATTTTCAGGGTTGGCAATCCATTGTCCAATATGCTGATTTTGTTCAATTAAACGAGGAGGAAGCCCATTTTTTCACCGGCTTTGAGTTTGAAACCATTGACGATTTGAAAAACCTGGTGGCAATGATTCTTATGAGTGGCCCCAGAGGTGTCAGTGTCACCCTCGGGGAGAGAGGAGTTCTTGCCGGAGAAAGAGATAAGGGAAAGGTAAGAACAGAGGGAATACCGGCGGAAAAAGTGGATGCGCGCGATCCAACCGGCTGTGGAGATGTATATGGTGCAGCCGTTCTTAAAGAAATATTGGATGGAGAGGATTTCATCAATGCGGCTCGTTATGGTGTTAAAGTAGCTTCTATCAAAGCTCAAATGCCACTTGAAGAATTCGTAACCTACCCCATAAACTAAAATCATGAGACGGTTAACCCTTGTAATTTCAGCATTTTTCTTGATGGTTTCATGCCAAACTGTTCCGTATACGCACAGGAAATCCCTCGTTTTGATCCCTCAACCCCTGGAACTTGAACTTGGATTGAATACCTACAGAGAAATTTTGAGCAAATCCAGGCTTTCTCACAACAGAAAGTGGATTACAATGGTCAACAGGGTTGGCAGGAGAATCGCACGTGCAGCCAACCATCCGAGTTACAGGTGGGAATTTAAAGTGATTAAGAACGATAAGGTTATCAACGCTTTCTGTCTTCCCGGAGGTAAAATAGCTGTTTATACGGGGCTTATGAAACTTGTTTCAAATGATGCGGAGCTGGCTACTGTAATCGGACATGAAGTGGGACACGCGATAGCAAGACATGGAGCAGAGAGAATGTCATATTTACTGCTCGCCGAGCTTGGGGGTATGGCCCTACAGGAAGCATTGAAGAAAAAGCCCAGAAAAACGTTGAAACTTGCCATGATCGCCTACGGTGCCGGTGTTACACTTGGAGTTATTCTACCATATTCAAGATTACAGGAGTATGAGGCTGATCACATTGGTTTAATCTTGATGGCAAAGGCAGGTTACGACCCACATGTGGCCCTCACATTCTGGGAAAAAATGTACAGAAAGTTCAGGGGAAAGGAACCCCCGGAGTTTCTTTCAACACATCCCTTGACAAGGCACAGAATTGAGAGGATAAAAAAGCTCATCCCTGAGGCAATGAGGTATTATCACAAACGGTAAACATTCCGTTACACATGTTGACATTATAAAAAACTGGCATTAATTTTAGAGTTCCATGGATATTGAAAAGCTTTACTCAGAAGGTGATAGGTCTATAAAGACCATCATAGAGTATGCAATACACCTCAATAACCTCGGAAAGGTCAACGAGGCCATAAATGTACTCCTTGATGGATTGAACCATTACGCAAATTCATCTTTACTCTACACGATTCTTGGAAAAATTTATCTTCAGGAAAGGAATTACAATAGGGCGGTAATCTATTTCAAGAAAGCTTACGACCTTGATAGATTTAATTACCAGGCGGTTGAGGGTCTGGTGGAATGCTCTGGTAAATTGGGGCTAAAAAAGAACAGGGAATATTTTGAAAAAGTTGCCGAATATTTGTATCCGTTTAGAAAAAAAGAATCAACGAGACTGCCCGGAATTGAAGAGTTGGAAGAGATTGCCGAAGAGGGGAGAGACCTAATTGAGTAGAATAGACAGGATCAGGGAAAAGTTTGATAAGTTAGGGATTGATGTTTACCTGGAAACGTATCTGCCTAATATAAGGTATCTGACGGGTTTCTCAGGCTCCAGTGCGTTCCTTTTCATAGGAAAGGATTTTAGTCTGTTTGTCTCAGATCCAAGATACGAAGAGCAGTCCAGAGAGGAAGTTAAAGAAGCCGATATCTTTATTTACCGAAAAGACCTTTTTGAATGTAAGTCCAATCTTCCAAATATAAAACTAAAGCTTGGAGTACCAGCAGATTACATCAAATGCTCACTTTACAAGAAGCTCAAGGAAGAGCTCGAAATGTTTGATGTGGTCCTTATAGATGATCCTGTAAGAGAGCTGAGGATGGTTAAAACAGAAGAAGAGATTGGATATATAAGAGAGTCTCAAGCAATAACAGACAGGATATTTGAGGATATATTGAAAATTGTAAAACCGGGAAAGATGACAGAGCTGGATGTGGCAGCTGAGATTGAATACAGAATGAAAAAATTCGGTGCCGAGAAGCCATCCTTCGACACGATAGTGGCAACCGGGGCACATTCTGCCTTACCGCACGCTAAACCAAGATCTGTGAAGGTTGGAAATGAGACACCTTTACTAATGGATTTTGGCAATTATCACAGGGGTTATTCTTCCGATATGACGAGGACCGTATGGATAGGTGAGAATCCGCCGAAAAAATTTGTTGAGATTTACAAGATTGTACTTGAGGCACAGGAGAGGGCTGAGAATGAGGCAAAACCGGGGATGACTGGTAAAGAAATTGACGCACTTGCGCGAGAGGTTATTGAAAAGGCCGGATATGGGGAATATTTTGGACACAGTCTTGGACATGGTGTTGGACTCGAGGTACACGAATATCCAAGGATAAGCTCGTTAGGTAACGACCCGATAAAACCGGGAATGGTCTTTACGATTGAGCCCGGAATCTATTTGACGGGACTTTTTGGCGTTAGAATAGAGGACATTGTTGTTATGAGAGAAGATGGGGTTGAAAAGTTAACCGGATCCCCAAAGAATTTGATAAAAATCTTTTAAGGAGAAGAGGGAACTATGCCAGATATAAGAACAGGAATGGCCATAAAATACAATGGAGAGATCTATCTTGTAGTGGATTTTCAGCACATTCACATGGGTAGAGGTGGAGCCACGATAAGAACAAAGATAAAGAATGTTAAGACCGGTCAGGTTAAAGAAGTGAGCTTCAGGAGCTCCGACGATATTGAAGAAATTCTCTTGAAAAGAAAATCTGCCACCCTGTCGTACATCGCTGGAGATGAGTATCACTTTATGGATAATGAGACCTTCGAGGACGTTGTTTTCACATTGGATCAGATAGAAGATCAGGCCGGGTATCTGAAGGAAGGAATGGAGGTTACTATTCTATACGCAGATGATGAGCCCATTGCTATTGAACCACCAATGTTTGTTGAGCTTGAGGTAGTGGAAACTGATCCAGGATTGAGAGGCGATACCGCTTCTGGTGGTTCCAAGCCCGCAAAGCTGGAGACCGGTAAAGTCATTCAGGTTCCCCTGTTTATACAGATTGGAGACGTAATAAAGATTGATACAAGATCTGACAAATACATTGAGAGAGTAAAAAAGTGAATATCGAAGAGTTAAAAACACTCATAGATGAAATTAAAAATTATTTGCAATCCGAGAAGGTGGGTGTTGATGAAGTCAGAGAACTCATCGAGCTCATGGAGCAGCATGGACTCGATGAGATCGAAGTAAAGACGCTCTTCTCCGGGATCAGAATAGTAAAAAATCGTCCAGCTCCTCAGGTCGTTCAGACTACACCATCTGTCAAAAACCAGCCTGAACCTGCTACGGTGAAGGAAGAGGAAAAAGTTGAGACTGGTGAAAATCTCCACGAGATAAAATCTCCAATAGTTGGCACATTTTACAGAAGACCATATCCAGGTGCAGAACCTTACGTTAAAGAAGGTGACCATGTAACAAAGGGTCAGGTTCTTTGCATTGTGGAGGCGATGAAGATAATGAACGAGATTGAGTCCGATGTGAATGGCACTATTGTGAAAATTATTCCTGAAGATGCCACACCTGTGGGATACGGTGACACCTTATTTCTGATTAAACCAGATTGATTTTCCGCGATTTCGTCTTAAAAGATACGCTTCTTAGATTCTTCTACAAGCTCTCCAACGGTTATAAACTTTATGCCGTTGGAGGTATTGTTAGAGACTATTTACTCGGTCGGAAATCCCTGGACTATGACATCGTTGTCGTAGGAAACTTCAAAGAAGTGGTTGACGCCTTTTTGAAAAGATACGGCGGGGAGCTCCTCCAGTTAACGGAGTTCGGGACAGCAAAGATTGAGGTTGATGATAAGATTATAGACATAGCCAAAGCGAGAAAGGAGATGTATCCTGAGCCCGGCGCACTCCCGGTCGTTATCCCATCAAACAATATACTTGAGGATCTTAGAAGACGTGATTTCACGATAAATGCTATGGCTATCTCGCTGAATTTGAATGATGTTGGACGTCTCATTGATCCATTCGGGGGTTACGAGGATCTACTGGACAAAAAAGTTTTGAGGGTGATAAAGCCAGAGAGTTTTTATGAGGACCCAACTCGTGCCTTTAGGGGGATAAGGTATAAAAATCGCTTTGAGCTTGTTTATTCAAAAGAAATCACAGATCGTGAGATTCCTTACGCCCTAGAGATACTTCCAAAAGTTTCTTTTGCGAGGATAAAGAGCGAGCTTGAAAGGACCGCCGAAGAGGAAAGACGGGCATCCATGTTTAGTGAAATAGCGAGATTTGGATTG